>JAIBAQ010000006.1 GCA_019695095.1 Candidatus Hydrogenedentota bacterium | reverse complement strand
TTGCTCACGACGGCACGACGGAAGACTTGGACGTATTGTCTAAGGCGGACGTCGCAGAGCGAATCTTCGACCGAATTGCCGCGCTGCTCGCGGCTCGCTAATCCGCGTAACTCACGATCTCATTTCTAGGCACCCTGGAATATGCCCAGCGCCATGCTAGAATTCGCTCACACGCTCTTCTCTTTTGAACGCCGTAGGCATGGCAGCGCAGCATAGCCGCAACCAAACTGACTTAACCACGGATGAACCCCGATGGAGAAACCAAAAAAGCGGCACTGTTCTCGTTGCCGCTAGCATCTGCACTACTTTCAGCCTGCGGCGCAGGATGATAGTGGTTTCTGTCGTGGCGCAGCGAATCGAAACCCCGGGTCCCAGCCCCGACCCACGGGGAGCCGTGTAGGGGCGATGGCAACTTGCACGGGTCATCTTGGGGGAGTGTGAAGTGTGGTCTGAGGCGTTGGTGCAGTGGGGATAGTGTCTGGTGGCGCAGAACACGTTGACCACGAATCACACGAATTGAGAGAGCCCATCAAGCCCTAGTCATGCGATCATTCATGTTCGGGGGCGCGGGCTGCGCATTCGGGTAAAGGCGCACCGCTGTTTATTTGCAGTCACTTACTCGCTTTGTCTCTGAGGAGAGGCCGTCCTCAACCATGACCCCGACCCTGAAAGCTCTTAAAACTAAGCATTGCTCATTATTCGTTTTTATTGAAATAGAAATCCGTATCTGCCGACATACACGAATTTACCTTGACATGCTGCCCAAAACCATGATGAAATTAAGCTCCGGCGGGAATGCTGAAAGGCTGATAGGAAAACACTGCAGCTCTGATCCCCTCCGGTAAGAGTGGGGTAGTATTTCATGGTTGCGGTCGCTGTACGGGGACTGTTGCAGGTAGCAAGTGTTCTCTTGCCGCCTGCGGTCGCATGCTGGGTGCAGTGGCAGCTTTGGGACTATATCCAGCCCTTTGCCTGGTTCTTGTTTTTCCCCGCAGTCATGGTAAGCGCCCGGTTTGGCGGCCGACTCGCCGGGATCGGGGCAGCGGTCTTTTCCTCTATCCTGGCCCTCTATTTCTTTCTTCCGCCTCAACACGCTTTCTCAATTCACGACCCGAGCAACGTCTACTCGACGGTCCTGTTTCTGATTGTGAGTGCAGCAACTGCGTTCATGGTCCCTTTCCGACGCGAGGCAGGCCAAACCAAAGGCGTGTGTCTTGCAGACACGGACTCCGCCAGGCAGAGCGCAGACCAGGAGAACACGCCGCCCACGCCTCCATACGCAAGCACATCACAAAGTGCGATGAACGAGAGTTCTCAGACCCTCCAGAAGGCTTCCACAGTAATCGGCCCTCGCGATGATGACCTCTGGCTAGACCTCGCGCTTGAGGCGTCTCGTGCCTCACTCTGGGATTGGGACATCCCGTCCGGCCGAGTGACAGTCGATGAGAGGTGGGCGCAGATTGCAGGATACACGCCAGAGGAACTGAAGCCGCTTGATATCCATCGCTTGGCATCTCTTTGCCATCCGGACGACCTCCCGATGTCTGATGAGATGCTGGACGCCTGCTTTGCGGGAACGCTCACGTTTTACGAGTGTCCCAAGCGATTGCGTCACAAGAATGGATCCTGGATATGGACCATGGACCGCGGCAAGGTGGTGGAATGGTCGGAGGATGGAAAGCCGCTTCGCATGGTAGGGACTCACTTCGATGTGACAGCCCTAAAAAGTGCGGAAGCAGCCGTCCGCGAGCGTGATGCGCTGCTGCAAGCAGCTCTTGACGCGACGGACGAGGCCATCTTCATCATGGACACCCAAGGATTGGTGCTGGCGTTGAACTCGACCATGGCCACGCGACTCGGGACCACGCAAGAAGCGATTCTGGGGCGCCCCATAGACGGCTTTCTCTCCCCCGATGCCGTCGCGAAACTCCGAGAGCGAGCAAATCAGGCTATTCAGTCCAAGCAGCCCGTACAGTTTGACGACGAACGCGAAGGGTACTGGTTCGAGAACGCGGCATATCCCCTGACCGATGATCTCGGAAACGTCACCAGACTAATCATCTATTCTCGCGACGTCTCTCAACGAAAGCTTGCGGAGCATGCATCACGCTGGCGTCAAGAAGTACTCGAACGGGCGGAAAGTCTGGCGCACGTCGGCTCATGGGCCTTTGACATGAAAAAAGATCAGCTTCACCTCTCCGACGAATGGAAACGCATCCACGGCATCGTCCGCGAGATTCGTTGCCTGAACGATCTGTACCCGATTGCGCATCCCGAAGACTTGGCGCGTGTGACAGAGGCCTTCAATGCCACCCAATATCAAGGCGCGCCATACGACATTCACCACCGGATTGTCCGGCAGTCTGACGGAGAGGTGCGATATCTCCATGCAGTCGGGCAGGCTGTACGAGATGCTTCGGGGCAGATTGATCAGATAGTAGGTGTGTGCAAGGACATGACGCAGGAAGTTCTCACGCGCGAGATCCTGCGCGAGAGTGAAGAGAAGTACAGGGTGCTGGTTGAGAACCAGAGCGAACTCATCGTTCATCTGGATACAGACGGCACCGTACGCTTTGTCAGCCCAAACTTCTGCGACGTTTTCGGAACGCGCGCCGAAGACTTGCTGGGCGTGAAGTATGTTTCCCTGTTGCCCGCCGATGACCGCGAGAGAATTTCCAAGTCGCTGACCCGCGTACTGAAGCCTCCGTATCAGTGCAGCTTTGTGGTGAAAACCTTGACCGAATCCGGATGGCGATGGTACTCGTGGTCCACGCGTGCGGTCCAGTCCGAGCATGGAGACGTGTCCTCGATTGTCGCCGTGGGACGCGACATTACGGAACGGCACCAAGCCGAGACGGCCGTAGCTCGGGAAAACCGTCTGTATGCCTCTCGTATGGCCCTCATTGAATTTGCCCAAGACCATTCGCTCGAACAGCTCCTTCGCGAAACGGTGGATCGGGCGTGCAGCCTCACGGAAAGTCCGATCGGGTTCTATCATTTCCTGGAGGACGACCAGCGGACCATCTCGCTCCAGGTGTGGTCCACGGCGACAGAACGCGAGTTCTGCACGGCGGAAGGCTCCGGTCTTCACTACGACTACGAAAAGGCCGGGGTCTGGGCGGACTGCATCCGCGAAGGCCGGCCAGTAATACACAACGACTACGCGTCATTGCCCCACCGCAAGGGCATGCCGGAGGGGCACGCGGCAGTGGAGCGGGAACTGGTGGTGCCCGTCTTCCGGGGGGCAAAGATCGTCGCGATCCTGGGTGTGGGCAACAAACCGTCGGAGTACAACCAGGAGGACGTTGGCACGGTATTCCGGCTTGCCGACCTGGCGTGGGACATCGTGGCCCGCAGACGCGCCGAGGAAGCCAAAAACGCAACCGAAGCGAGGCTGAAAAAGATATTCTCGCTAGGGCTCATCGGCATGACGATCTCGTCGACGGAGAAGAATTGGATTACATTTAACGACCAACTCTGCGACATGCTGGGTTACACGCGCGAAGAACTGAAGCGTAAGACGTGGCCCGAACTGACGCATCCCGACGATTTGGAGTCGGACATTTCCGAATTCAATCGGGTGCTGAGCGGTGAGATCGAATCGTATAAGGTCATGAAACGATACGTCCGAAAAGATGGCAGTTTCCTCCATGCGATCGTTTCCGTTTCGGCCGTGCGCAAAGCAGATGGCTCGGTGGACTATTTCCTGGCGCTCGTGCAAGACGTTGGAGAGTTGATCGCGGCGCAAGAGGCGCTAGCGCGCAGCAACGAAAGCTACAACTCCTTTATCAGCCAGAGCCATGAAGCCATCTACCGGACGGACCTGGATAGCCCCGTCGATATCAGCCTGCCCGTCGAAGAGCAAATAGACGCCATCTACGCAAACGCCTACATTGGCGAGTGCAATCAAGCCATGGCCGAGATGTACGGAGCCTTGTCGCCGAAACACCTGATAGGAAGGCGGCTTCCGGAACTCCACGGCGATACCAGAAGTCCTGTCAACCGAGCGGCCGTCCGGCGGTTCATCGAATCCGGATATCGCGTCGAAGATAACGAGACGGAAGAGGTTACCCAGTCAGGCAACCGCCGCTGGTTTCTGTCCAACGACGTAGGTTTTGTCGAGAATGGAAAGCTGATTCGAGCCTGGGGCACTTGCGTGGACATTACCGAACGTAAGCAGGCTGAAGAAGCGTTGAGGCAGAGCGAAGAGCGCTACCGCGCGCTTGTGGAAACGATTTCGGACTGGATTTGGGAAGTCGATTCCGAGGGCCGTTACGTTTATGTCAGCCCCCGCGTCCGCGATGTTCTGGGGTATGCGCCCGACGAACTACTGGGACGCACTCCCTTTGACATCATGCCCGAATCCGAGTCGCAACGCGTGATGAGCATATTCGAACAGATTGTCAGGCACCGGCAACCCTTCTTCAATCTGGAAAACGTATGCCTAACGAAGGGCGGCAGGGAAGTCGTCATGGAGACCAGCGGGGTTCCCGTGTTGGACTCGGAAGGCCGGTGGATAGGATTCCGGGGTGTCGACCGAGACATCACGGAACGCAAAGCCGCAGAGGTGGCGCTGCGAGAGCGAGAAGAGGAACAACGGGCGATTATTCAGACCGCGCAGGACGGTTTCTGGATGGCGGATCGCACCGGGCGGCTTTTGCAGGTCAACGACGCCTATTGCAGGATGAGCGGGTACAGCCACGAAGAATTGCAGACCATGCGAATCTCGGACCTCGATGCCATGGAATCGGAGGCCGTCTCGACGGAGCACATCCAGAAAGTGATGGCGGTTGGTCATGATCGCTTTGAATCCCGACATCGCCGCAAGGACGGAAGCGAATACGATGTAGAGGTCAGTTGTCAGTTCCGTCGTGACAAGCAGGGCCGGATCGTGGCCTTTCTCCGCGACATGACGGCGCAAAAACAGGCTCAGGCGGAGCGAACTCGCCTTGAGGAGCAGTTGCGCCAATCGCAGAAACTGGAAGCAGTTGGGCTGCTTGCCGGAGGAGTCGCTCACGATTTCAACAACCTGCTTCAAGTCATGATGGGGTATGTGCAATTGGCAGCGGGCGACCTTGGCAAAGGACACCCGCTGCGTCAGGAACTGCGTGAAGTGGTGAAAGCAGGGGGGCGCGCCCGCGATCTGGTAAACCAGTTGCTCACATTCAGCAGGCGGCAAGTCATGCGGCCCACCGCACTGGACTTGAACGCGGTGATCGAAGGCTTTTTGAAGATGCTCTACCGCGTGATTGGAGAGCATATTCAGCTCACCTTCAATCCGGGAAGCGGCATCGAGTCCATCTATGCCGACCAGGGCATGTTGGAGCAGGTTCTCATGAATCTCTGCGTTAACGCGCGCGACGCGATGGGCTCCAGCGGCACGTTGACACTGGAGACTCGTCCGGTATTCATTGACAAGAAAACGATGGAGTCCGGCGGATTTCCGCAGCAAGGAAAATACGCCCAACTGAGTGTCTCGGACACCGGATGCGGAATGGACTCCGAGACGATTTCCCGCATCTTCGATCCCTTCTTTACAACCAAAGAGCAGGGCAAAGGAACAGGACTCGGGCTGTCGACGGTGTACGGCATTGTCGGTCAGCACAACGGGGTGGTCCAGGTACGAAGTGAACCCGGCTGCGGAAGCACATTCACCGTATACCTGCCGATTGTGGAGTCTCCCATTGAACAACCGCAGGAGGAAGGTTCCTCGTCTACCGTAGGAGGCACGGAGACAATCTTGGTGGCGGAGGACGATGAAGGAGTACGCAGGCTGGCGTCGCGTATTCTGAGTGAAGCCGGATACACCGTTCTTTGGGCAGCAAACGGCGTGGAGGCCATCGAGCGATTCACGGAGAATCGCGACCGTGTGCGATTGCTGCTTCTAGATGTGGTGATGCCTGTCATGGGCGGGAAAGAGGCCCTCGAGCGGATTCGACTCCTGTCGCCGGACATTCCCGCACTCTTCGTAAGCGGGTACGCCGAAGATGCGATGCACGCGGACTTTACGCTGCCCGAAGGCATGAAACTCATACGAAAGCCCTACATGCCCGATGATCTGTTGGCAACGATACGAAGTATTCTCGATTCAAGCGCGCTTGAAGGAGTGAAGCACGGAGACTGATTGTGGATGCCGGAGCCGGCAGGAGGACAGACGCGGTGACTGCGCGTGACGCATTGCGCGCGGAGGAGGCGCGCATTCCGAAGATAGCCGCCATGCTTGCATTGGCCTGGACTCTCGTGATCGCCGCACTGGTCGGGTGGGCCTATCACCGATTGATGAATCAGGCTGAGAAGATGGCGCGTCTGGAGGCTGCCGCGAGTTTTGAGAAGGACGTCATCTATCGCAGGTGGGCCGCAAGCCATGGCGGCGTGTACGTGCCCGCAACGGAACAAACCCCGCCCAGTCCTTACCTGTCTCATGTTGCAGAACGGGATATCGAGTCGCCTTCGGGCAGACGCCTCACGTTGGTCAATCCCGCGTATATGACCCGCCAGGTTCATGAATTGGGTAAACAGCAGTTTGGCCCAAGAGGGCACATTACAAGTCTGCGGCCGATCCGGCCGGAGAATGCGCCCGACCCGTGGGAGGCGGAGGCCTTGCGGACACTGGAGACCGGACTCAGCGAAGTGGCAACGGTGGAACGGATGGAGGGGGAGAGTTACCTTCGTCTGATGCGTCCGCTGACGACGGAGGAGAGTTGTCTGAAATGCCACGCCAGCCAGGGATATGCGTTGGGCGATTTGCGAGGAGGCATCAGCGTCACGGTGCCGATGGAGCCGCACCGTGAAATCGCGCGAGCACAGATGGTTCCCATTGGGCTGGGACACGGAGCGCTCTGGATGCTTGGACTGTGCGGCATTGCATTGGGGGCGCGCCGGCTTCAGGCAAGCAACCGGGAGCGAGAGCGCGCAAGTGAAGAGAGGGCCAGGTTGGAGGACCAGTTACGGCAGTCTCAGAAGATGGAGGCAGTTGGACAACTGGCGGGAGGCGTGGCTCATGACTTCAACAATCTGCTTCAGGTCATGCTCGGCTACCTGGAGATCGTGAGCTCGGACCTTGGAGCGAACCATCCGCGCCACAATGACCTGCTTCAAATCGAGAAGGCGGGACGACGCGCGAAGAGCCTGGTAAGTCAACTGCTGGCGTTCAGCAGGCGGCAGATTCTGCGACCGCAAAATGTGAGCCTTAATGTGCTCATTGAGAACTTCGTTGCGATGTTATCGCGGATGATCGGTGAACATATTCAGTTCAGATTCATTCCCGGAGAACATGTGGGGACGGTCTACGCGGACAAGGGGATGGTCGAGCAAGCGCTGATGAATCTCTGTGTCAACGCACGGGACGCCATGCCGCAGGGAGGGTCCCTGACCATTGAAACCAAAGACCGTCAGCTTGACCTTGAAATATGTGGGCGCTTGGGCGTCGCGCCGGGGCGCTACGTTCAGATCACGGTTTCGGATACGGGTTGCGGCATGGACAGCACAACGAAGGAAAAGATCTTTGAACCCTTCTTCTCTACCAAGGGCGTGGATAAGGGAACGGGACTGGGGCTGCCAACCGTGTATGGCATCGTACTTCAGCATCGAGGCGCGATTGATGTGGAAAGCAAGGTGGGCGCGGGGACGGTATTCCACATCTACTTGCCCACCCTCGAAGAAGTAGCCCCGCAGAAGGAGACCCAAGAGAAACCGGGATCAAAGCCGGGTGGGAAAACCATCCTGCTCGCCGATGACAACGACTCCATCCGGGAATTCGGTGCGCGGCTTCTGCGTAGCGCAGGATACACCGTTGTCACGGTAGCGGATGGCGTGGAGGCGTTGGAGCGCTTTGCCGAGTCCCCAGAGGCCTTCCACCTTGTACTGCTGGACGTGGCTATGCCGAGGTTGGATGGGAGGGAAGTGTACAAACGCATCCAGGAGCGCGCTCCTGGGACCAAAGTGCTCTTTGCAAGCGGATTTGCCGATGGCGTTTTCACCTCTGGCTTGGACGAAAAGGACCGTGCAGCGATTCTAGCGAAACCCTATACGTCGGAGGAACTGCTGCATGCAGTACGTTGTGCGCTTGGCCAGGGCTAAAAGGTCTCGAGAGGGAGACATCGCTAACGACGCGGCGGGCACAGGAGATCCGCACGATGCCAAATAAGTTCCTCGCCAAAGAGCCGCACGTCCGCTACAACCCGGCGCGAAAGCTCCGGCATGCGTTCAACGGATTTTGGTTCGCCGTCGTCAATGACTTCAGTGTGGCGTACAAAGTCGTCGTGTCGGTGGCGACCCTGACTTTGGCCGCGTTTTACGCCGAATCGGTTGATGTCCTCCTGATTCTTGTGGCAACCGGGCTCATGATGATGGCGGAACTGTTCAATACGGCCATCGAGGCCATCTGCGACTACTTTGAAACCGGTCACGACGAAAAGATCGGCGCTATCAAGGACATCGCGGCCGCGGCGGCCGGGGTGTGCATTATTGTATGGGTTGTGGTTATTGTGACTGAAATGTGCAACGTCTTCATGTAACGCTTGGCCGGCGGACACGACACGATCCCTCACAAGAGGGAGCAGGCCGTATGCACGATACAAGGGGAGACCAGAGCGATGGTGTGTGGGCAGGGACATGCTGCGCCACGTCCGATGCGGGGAGTGGCGATCCGAATCGTTCTTGTCATCGGCGCCCTGTGGCTGACTCGGGCTGCCGCCGACATCTTGAATGTCTACGGATATCTTCCTTTCTCCACGGTCATGGACGTAACCACCGTCTGCGACCTGTGCCTGTGCGCGTTTGTCGCGTATCACACGTTTGTGTGTTTTTCGCTTCTAAAAGGCAAGTATCTGATTGTATTAATGACGCTGGGCTGCGCGCTTGTTGTGACACGCAGCCTGCTGCGAGCATACCCGGAGACGAGCGCCGCGCTGCATCTGGCCCCTCATCAGCTTACGCAACTGGCGGATGGTGTGATCGCAAATGGCGGCGCCCTCGTTCTCGCGGGATCCTTCTGCTTTATTCTGCTGTCTCTGCGGAACATGGTTATCCGAATGGCCTCGAATGAGCAGCAACTGAAGGAAAGCGAAGAGCGGTTCCGTTTGTTGTTCGAGCAGGCGCCGGATGGCTATTTCATAACGGATCTGAACGGCGTATTTGTCGACGGGAATCAAGCCAGCGAACAGTTGATTGGCTACTCACGGGAAGAGCTGATCGGTAAGAGCTACGCGGATGTGCAGTTGATTCACGCGGATTCCGTAACGAGTACCGATGTCGCGATGGAGCGCAATCGGGTGGGGTCGGACACCGGACCCAACGAGTACACGCTGGTCCGAAAAGACGGCGTCACCATCGATGTTGAGGTGCGTGCCCACCCTGCCGTGCATCGCGGAAATCCTGTGTTGCTGGGTATTGCGCGGGACATTACCGACCGTAAGCGCGCGCAACGCGCCCTGCTGGAGAGCGAGCGCCGGTATCGCGGGTTGGTCGAGCAGACTCAGGACCTGATCATCCGTATGACCACGGACGGAAAGATTGCGTTCATCAATGCGGCCAGCGAACCCATGATTGGGTACTCGCCCGAAGAGTTGATCGGCCAGCCGGTGTCTCGATTCTTGAGTGAAAGCACGGTCCGCCAGTTGGAGGCAAGTATGGCGCGCCGTCTCTCGGGAAAGCTTGGCGACGGCCCGCTAATCCAAGTAATCGAACTGCGGCGAAAGGACGGCCTTCAGTACTTTGGTGAAGTGCGTTCCATTCCGATTGCGGACGCATACGGTGTCATTACCGAGTTTCAAGGCGTCATACGCGATATTTCGGATCGCAAGCGCGCCGAAGAGGAACGAAGAGAACTCGACCGTCGCATGCTAAACCTGCAGAAGCTGGAAAGCTTGGGCGTGCTGGCGGGAGGCATCGCGCATGACTTCAACAATCTCTTGCTGCTTGTTCTGGGTTATGCCGATCTCGCGCTCAAAGAACTCTCCCCAACTTCGCCCGCCCGGGATAGTATCCGCGAAATTGAAGATGCCGCTTGCCGGGCAGCCGACCTTTGCCGCCAGATGCTTGCCTATTCGGGCCGCGGCAAGTTCGTGATGCAGACAATTCATCCCAACAGGCTCGTTGAGGAGATGACGCATCTCCTGCGAGCGTCGGTCGGAAAGAAGGCCAATCTCAATCTCAATCTCGAAAGCGCCCTGCCTGCTATTGAGGGCGACGCCACACAATTGCGTCAAATGCTCATGAACCTGGTGACAAACGCTTCCGAGGCCATCGGGGAAGAACCTGGCGTGGTCGGCATCTCCATGGGGGCGCGGGACTGCAAGCAGGAAGACTTCCGCGGAATGCTGTTTGAGGAAGCAATGGAAGAAGGTCTCTACCTTTGTGCCGAAGTGAAGGACACGGGATGCGGCATGAGCCATGATACGCTGCAGCGCATCTTCGAACCGTTCTTCACAACCAAGTTCACCGGCCGCGGGCTCGGCATGGCGGCGGTGCTGGGGATCGTGCGTGGCCACAAAGGCGCGATTCGCATTCAGAGCAAGCCTGCACACGGAACGACAATCACGCTCCTGTTCCCGGCGCGCTCGGCCCCGCTCGGCGATTCAAGAGAAACGCCGGAACTCGAGAATGCGGAATGGACGGCGAATGGGGGCATCCTGTTGATAGACGATGAGCCGCAAGTCCTCACATTGGGACGGCGGATGCTGGAACGGCTCGGATTCGAGGTCTTCACGGCCTCAAACGGGCGGGAAGCCGTTGAGACATACCTCAATCACAGAGAGAACATCGCGCTCGTCCTGCTTGATCTCGCCATGCCCAACATGGATGGCGGGGAAACCTTGTGCGAGCTTCGACTCATAGATCCCAGCGTCCAGGTCATTTTGTCGAGCAGCTTCACGGAACACGAAATCGCGGGACAGTTCGCCGATCAGGGCATCATAGGATTTCTTCAGAAGCCGTACACGATCTCGACACTTCGAGACTGCATCCGCTCGGCTACTGCGCTGGGCAAGGAAGCCGACTACTTCGGCTTGTAATCCGGACACTTGACCGCGTTTGGACGTTGCGGCCATTTGCACGCCGAGGGATGGTCGTAGAGGCAATTGTCGCAGAGGAATTCCGTGGGGCACTGCAAGCGCAGCCACCACTGGCGCAGACGGTGCAAAACACCGCGTTGATTTTTCTTTGTCATCGATGGCGCCTCAGGTGATCCCGGTACTGTTGGGGCGACACGCCCTCAAACTTTCGGAACAGCTTGCTGAAATTGCTGGCGTCGCGTATGCCGACGCGCTTGGCCACGTCGCCCACGCCCAGCCGGGTGCGCCGCAGCAGTTCCTTGGCGCGGTCGATGCGCAGCCGCCCGACGTACTGCGAATACGACAACCCAAACTTGCGCTGAAGCTGATGGGTGATTGCGGTCGGGTGCCGTCCCAATCGTTCGGCCACCTCGTTGAGGGTCACGTGATTGGGAAGTTTCGAACCGACAATCCGGTTGAGTTCGTCGAGGACGCCGTCGACAGACACGTGGCGCGTCCGGCGCAGGACGATTCCCAATAGAGCCATCGCGGCGGCAATCAAATCCGAGTCGGTCCGGGACTGAATCACTTCCGACACGAAAGCGGGGAACTCGTCCCAACTGTCCGACGTATTGAGGCGCGCATTCTCCGCGGCTTCCAGCGTGGCGCCGACCAGCGCCAGAATCCTGGCCCGCCTCGCAAGCATGGCCGCGTCTCCGGTGCTCACCACCTCCGCCAACGCGGCGCGAACCAGCGATCGCGCAAGCGTCTGATCTCCGGCAGCCAGCGCGGCGGCAATTTCCGCGCCCCGATAGGGCGAGGTGTTGAGCGCGCGGCTCTTGGTCCGTCTCGATGCCCTTCGCGTGGCCGCCATGACGGGCGTGGGGTCGCTATCCTCGGTGACGGCCTCCGTCTCCTGCGCCGCGACCCAGAGCGTCTCCAAAGCCTCGACGGTCCATTGGGCAAGCGCGGGCACCGATTCGGCGCGCACGATGGGGATGTCCGTCAGTGGAACCGGAAACATGGGCATCTCGCGGTGGCCCAGCTCGGCCAAGCCGGCAAGGGCGTCGTCAACGAGGGTCTGCGGGGCTTCCGCGGGACAGAACGGACCGAAGGTCAGCACGAATGCCCGCCCTTCTTCGGCAAACATGGGCACGGACACACACGCAAATCCCATGTGACACAGAAATGGCGTGGGCTTGCCCCGCTGCATCGCGAGCGGAAACGCCTTTGCGCGCGATGCCCGGCACGCGGCCTTGCCGCCGGGATACTCGGATACATAGCGGCAGGCTTCGCACTGACCGGTCCCCGCTATGCAGGGTCCCTCATTCTCTTCTTCCGTGAAGTGGATGCTCGCCGACACCCCGGAAACGAGCTTGGCGCGCACTAAGGCCGCTTGGGCCGCATCCGAATGGAAGAAGGCGAGAACCTTCATACGCCAATCTCGAATATGGGAGTGGGCTGGTCGCGCCGCGCGACGTGAACCTCCGTGCCTCGGCCGCCGACTACGCGGCTGGCCATCGAACGGGCAAGCTCGTGCGTGTTGTTGTCGTCGCTGATGTGCACCAGCACGACCACCTTGAGCGCGTCGTGCGCAATATCGCTCAGCAGGGCGCACATGTCGGCGTTGGACAAGTGGCCGTGGCGCCCGCGAATCCGCTGTTGCACCATGGCGGGATAGGGGCCTCGCCGCAGCATGTCGGGACAGTAGTTGGATTCGAGTATGAGCCCTTGCGACCCAGACAAGCGCTCGCGCACAAGGTCGGAGGAGCGGCCCAGGTCGGCTGCCAACCCCAGTTTGGCTCTTTCGCTGGACACCACGTAGCAGACCGGGTCGGCGGCATCGTGCGGGACGCTGAAGCTGCCGATGCGGATAGTGCCGAATTGGAGTTCCTCGCCGGCTTCGAAAAGCTCCACCCGCGGCAGCTCGCCGATGGAGGGAGGAAGGGCGTCGCGCGTCTGGGGGGTCAGGAACACGGGCACATTGAGGCGCCGGGCGAGGGTCCCCAGGCCACTGACGTGGTCACCGTGCTCGTGCGTGATAAAGACGCCCCGGAGATCGTCCAGCGACTCGCCCACAGCGGCGGCGCGGAGCTGAATCTGTTTGAAACTCAGGCCCGCGTCGATTAGGATCTTTACGCCGTTTGAAGCGATAAGAGTCGCGTTGCCGCTGCTCCCGCTTCCTAGGAGGCAAAAGCGAATCACGCCACCCTCCTCGATTCGTCTAACCCGTTGATTCCGTGGAAATTATAACAAGGAATCCAAGGACGATCAATTGACAGCGGCCCCTGGTGACGATATAATGGCACATGAATTGCTTAAGAGGCTTTAACATACTATGATGCACATGGAACATGGCCTGCGCCAAACTCAGGTGCAGCGGCTGATGCTGACCCAGAAGATGCAGCAGGCCATTCATATTTTGCAGCTTTCTAATATTGAGCTCGATCAGTATCTCCAAGAACAGATTGAGCAGAATCCGGTTCTCGATCAGACCCCTAAAGAGCAGACCGTTCAACTGGAAGAACCGACGCATGACCCGCCGGCAACCCCCAGTTCAGACGGAGCCCCCATCGACGACAGCGCGTTCAATCTCGACGACTTCGCTAGCCAGTGGACGGACTTCAGGCGGGAGGGACAGGACATGTCCCGCAATCCCGAGATGGCGGAAAAGCGCGAGTACTACCAGAATTCAATCACCAAGGAAGAATCCTTCTCGGCCCGGCTGTTGACGCAACTCCGCCTGGCCGCTCCCGACGAGAAGTCCTACCTGATCGGCGAACTCATCGTAGGCGAAATTGACCCCAAGGGTTACTTCACGGGGTCATTGGAAGAAATCGCGCAGGAAGCCGGCGCGTCCAATGAAGACGTCGAGAAAGTCCTTCACCTCATCCAGCAATTCGAGCCGACCGGAGTGGGTGCGCGCGATATCGTGGAATGCCTCCTACTCCAAATAAGCGTGGAGTTCCCGAAGGAGCCCCAACTCAAGACGCTCGTTGCCGACCACCTTGAAGATCTGGAACGGCGCCAGATTCCGAAGATCGCCAAGGCCATGGGCGTTTCGCCCGAGCGCGTCGAAGAGTTGAAAGACATGCTGGCCACGCTGAATCCGTGGCCGGGGCACGAGTACTCCTCGGAAGAGACGCAATACGTCACTCCCGACGTGATTGTCGAGAAGATCGACGAGGAGTTCGTGGTGTACCTCTCGGACGATTCGGTGCCCAACGTTCGCATCAACAACCAGTACCGGACCATGATGACGAACGGGCGCATGTCGCGCGAAGAGAAACAATACGTCCGCGACAAGCTCGAATCGGCGAAATGGCTTATCCGCAACATCGAGCAGCGGCAGCAGACCATCCTGCGAATTGCGCGCGCCATCGTCGAAGTACAGGCCGACTTTCTCGAAAAAGGCGTCGAGTTCATCAAACCGCTGACGCTCCAGGAAATCGCGGACAAGGTCGGTGTGCACGAGGCAACCGTCAGCCGCGCCACGCGCGGGAAGTACATGCAGACGCCGCAGGGCCTGTTCGAGATGAAGTACTTCTTCTCGCCGGGCCTTCGCAAGGATTCAGGCGGTGAACAGTCGTCGAAGAGCGTGCAGTCGATCATCAAGAAGATTATCGACGACGAGGACAAGACAAAACCGCTGAGCGATCAGAAAATCGCCGACATGCTCAAGACACAGGGGCTTAACATCGCTCGTCGCACGGTGACCAAATACCGCGAAGCGATGGGAATCCTGTCAACCACGCTGCGCCGCTCGTACCAGGAGTCGTAGGGGAAGCGATTCCGCTCGCCGTGGAATGCGGGCGCTACGGGGACCACGGCCTACGGTGCGACGTCTTCCATTGATTCCGGCACGCGAAAGGGTGCGCCGGGCGACGGCGGGGACAATGTGTGGTAGGCATCTTGCCTGCCTCTTTTCAAAGGCTTTGACACATCCCAAAGATGCAGGCAAGATGCCTGCAACACATTCAATGCACCACTCAAATCAGCGTCGGGCACTGCAGGGAAGAATCAGGAACTCGCGCAAATACGGCCGGAGCCCCGGAGTTCTGCCCCGGACGCAGCAACAGGCGGAACCTGCGAAACGACTAAGAGGACCGGAAGACCGATGCAAAAATTACTTCCTCACCTCGACAACCAGGAACGGATTCAGAAACGAGCGGGCGATGGCGGAGGGCATGTTCTCGATGTAGGCGATGATGGGGGTCTTAATCAGGCGCAAGAGGCCAAGTGAGCCGGTGCGTTTGAAGGCGAAGTAGTATTTCAGTGGCAGGGGCGTAACGGACTTTGCGTTGTTCATGGAGCAGAACAACCGGCGCAGTTCTCCAAAAGAGAACAGATGGTATTTTCCGAAGGGCCTGTGGACGTTCATGCCGAACCGGTCGAAGATGTACCGGCGCAGCCGGGCCGTTCCGGGTGGCGTGGCATCGTCGGTCGGTTCGTGGTGGATGTCGATGGGAAAATGCTTGTTTGGGCACGTCACGAGGAGGCGTCCACCGGGCTTGGTGACGCGCAGCATCTCGCGCGCGAAGGCGCGCCGCGTATCCCAGTAGTTGTCGTTCAGCGTGTAGTGGCCGACCTTCGTGCCGATGTGCTCGATGGTACCGAGCGTGTATACGGCGTCGAAGTAGCCGTCCGGGAACGGCATGCACGCCCCGTCACCCGTGATGAAGTTGCGTGGGTCGTTTCCATTGCGAGCCCAGAACCGGGCGAGGCACGGAATGTCGAGACCGAAAGCGTTGAATCCGTCTTCGGCCAGAAACCGGATCCCCATCCCCATGCCGCAGCCGACTTCAAGCACGCGGCGGGCATTCTCGCGAACTACCCACGGTTTCAGGAACTCTCCATAAAACCGCCGCCACGACTCTTGCTGTTCGACCGCGTATTCTTCGCTCGTGGATTCCATGTCGTAGAACGCGGATTCCAGCGTGAAATCGAAGTATCCGTCCGTTCCTCGAAAATAAGACCCGCCGTCGCACACGAGCGCGCCACCGCGGGCTTGCAGCGGCTGATGCGTCCGCGGACACACGAGGGCCGAAGCGAGCGTCTCCGCAAGCTGAGATTCTTCAATATCGGACAAGCCGTCCAAGCCTCCACGGGTTGGGGAACAGCGTCATTGTGGGGAAGAGGAGGGCACGGGCGCAAGCACTGAGGATGGAGTCAGAATCGTTACGCTCGGCAAACATCAGCTCCTCCTGTTGCCTCAAGTGAAAATCTACTCGAACGGTGATTCGTTGCCTCACGTAAGAATCTACTCGAAAGTGAGTGAGTGCATTTAGGGTATAACCACCGGATATTGGCGTGAACCCCTCCCCCGCGGGGAGGGGTTTGCTGTACTAGTGTGCATGTTTTTCGATTCCATTACGCCGTCCGTGCCGGGGCGTGGCTGCGCCAGGGGTGGTTGGGCCCAGGCGCGTGCGCGGCCAGTGCCTGCGTCTGGGCGGCTGTGAGCCGGGTGGCTTCTTTCAAGAGCTTGCGTTGCAGGCTTTCGATGGTCCGTTTGAGGTGGGCAGGGTTGAGCTTTTTGTAGCGGACGCGGAGTCGTTGTTTTGTACTGTGGGATGCGTCGTTCGATTCGAGCACGCGTTGATACGGGGTCTTGGGCTTGCCATACCGGCGAGTTACCTTTGCACCGTCACGGGTCTTTTCGACCAGCTTCACGGAGGGCATGAAGAAGTTCACGTAGGCGCTCAGCGCGGCATACAGCTCGTTCAGCAGGTTGCGTGCCCGTTCGCCTTGATAGCGGGCATACCCGGCGAAGCGACGCACAATGGACCAGTTCTTCTGCTCGACATAACACGTGTCGTTCTTGCGGTAGGGACGGCTACGCGTGAAGGCGAGATCCTCGCTTTGGCAGTAGTCGAAAAGTTGTCGGTTAATGAACTCGCTCCCATTGTCCGAGTCCACTCCCAGGAAAGGAAAGGGGAATCGCTCCCGAAGCCGTTGGATGCCTTCGAATACGTGGGTTTGCGCCTTATTGAGCGCGGCGTACTGTTCGCTCCATCCCGTAGCCACGTCCGTCATGTCCAGAGTAAAGCAATAGTCGCCTGCCGCCACTCCACCATCGTGTCCCACCAGATCCATCTCCACGAAGCCGGGCTTGGCATCGTCCCAATCCGAAAAGGTCCGAATCGGGATTTGGTGCTTCAAGAGTGTTCCGGGCTTGGTGTGGCAACGCCCTTTGATGGCGTGTCTTTGGCGTTCGGGCTGGAGCAGACGGTCCACCGTTGCCGGGCTTATCTCCAGTAATTGCCGTTGCACTCTCTTGGACAGCTTCAGTTCTCTGAACTCCACCAGCCGTGGCACCACCTCGGGCAAGGCTGCCACTAAGCGCTTGCTGCCGATGTAATCGAGAATCTCCCATATTTTCTTCAATGCAGCGGCCACGTCCGCCCCATACGTGCGCTTGCGGGCTTTGGGCAGCCGGACAACGTGCACGCTGCCTTCCACCGCGACTCCTGGCTTCACTTGGACGCGCCTACCGTGATTGCGCAACAGCCCGGCCGCGTATGACCGGTTGTATCCGGTGGCTTTCACGAAATCATCCAGCATCCGCCCCTTGTCCCTTTTTCCTGCCCGGCGGAACTGTTCCGCCAAGGCCTTCGTCACTACTCTGCGTTCCTGCATCGTTAACCCCATGAATTCCTTCCGCCTCCTTAAGGCGGAAACTACCCGTTTCTACCAAAATCCCAAAACCCTTCGAGTAGATTTCCTTCATGAGGCAACGATTCCATTTCGAGTAGATGTATGATGAGTCAAGTCGCTCCTTTGCTACTTGTGAGAAATCGCGCTACACTGCATTCCTCTACTGGGGAGTTGCACGCCATGCTTGAAACCCTCGATCTGTCCGCGAACCTGTCAAAGTCTGAGCACAAAGAGGCCATGAACGCGCTGGACCCGCAACTGGCGCAACGGCAACGAGACCTGCATGCCGCCGGAATCCCAGTGTTGCTGGTCTTCGAGGGGTGGGACGCGTCGGGCAAGGGCACGACCATCAGCCGCCTGCTGCAACCGCTCGATCCACGCGGGTTCAAGGTGCACACCATTCTGCCGCCCACAGAGGAAGAGCGATTCCGTCCGCCGATGTGGCGTTTCTGGACGCGCCTGCCCGCCGACGGGACCATCGGTGTATTCGACCGCAGTTGGTACCGGGAAGTGCTGGAAGACCGTGTCGAAGAAGAAGGCACGCGTGCCGATTGCCAGCCGGTCTACGAACGCATTCGCCGATTCGAGCGGCAACTTGCCGATGACGGCGTCGTCATCGTGAAGTTCTTTCTGCACATCTCGAAGAAAGAACAGTCGAGCCGTTTCAAGAAGCTGAAGAAAGACCCCGCTTATTCTTGGAAGGTGGGCAAGCACGAGCTGCGCCAGCACAAGCGCTACGATGAGCATTTGCAGGCTGTCGAAGACATGCTCGTTGAAACATCGACGCCGTACGCGCCGTGGACGGTTGTGCCTGCGACCGACAAACGGTTTCGCGAACTGAAAGTCGCGGAGACGCTGCTGGCGGCTTTTGAACAGGCGCTCCTTCGCACCGAACCGCCCGTCGCGCCGCAAGTGAAAGAGCCTGTGCGCCGCACAAGCCCGTTGGATCGCGTCAAGACGAGTGTCGCGCTGAGCCGGGACAAATACGACAAGGAACTGGAGCCGTTGCAGGATGAACTGCGGCGGTTGCAGCATCTTTGTTATGTGCGAAGGACCCCGGTAGTCATTGTCTACGAAGGATGGGACGCGTCCGGCAAGGGCGGCAACATCCGGCGTCTCACAAAAGAAATGGACCCGCGTGGTTTGGAAGTAGTGCCCATTGCCGCCCCGCAAGGCGATGAAAAGACGCACCATTATCTATGGCGATTCTGGAGACCTCTGCCCAAAGCAGGCCACATCGCGATCTTCGACCGGAGTTGGTACGGACGCGTTCTGGTGGAGCGCGTCGAAGGATTTGCCAAACCGGAAGAGTGGCAACGGGCATACCGGGAAATCAACGAATTCGAGTCCGAACTCGTCGAGTGCGGCGTCGTGTTGATTAAGTTCTGGTTTCATATTTCGAAAGAAGTGCAACTCCAACGGTTCAACGACCGCCAAGCCGAACCCAGCAAACACTGGAAAATCACGGACGAGGATTGGCGTAACCGCAAGCGTTGGGACGACTACTGGCTGGCGGCGTCCGATATGTTGGAACGCACGTCAACCACACACGCACCTTGGATCATCATAGAGGGGGACGACAAGTATCACGCGCGCGTAAAGACGGTGCGGGTGGTCGTGGAGCGGTTGAAGCCGGTAGTAGACAAGGGGTAGGTTTGTGGCAAGTATGAAGTGTCCCAAATGCGGTGCGTGGGTGTCCATGGACGGCATTGGTAAAGCCAATAGCGCCATGTGTTTATCGTGTGGGGCCAGTATCCTTGCGCCACAAGTCCAACCTGAAGTGCTGGCAACATTGGCGGAGCGAAGAGAAACCCTGCGCACCGCCACGCGGAAACATGCCAAGCCCGAAAGCGGACCGAAACGGAAGGGGCCGATTCTAAAGCTCAGTGTCCTGGACCCGGTGGTCGACTTGGAAGCCACGGGGCGGACCGCGCCCGCAGACGAACCTGTGACCCAGCCGGCGCCGGTCGAGTGCGATTCCGTGCCGCAGGCCGAGAGCCCGGAACCGGTGATAATGCCAGCGGCGTTTGTGCCGCAGCCTCCACCTGTTAGGCGCGCTATCGACGCATATGAGCTCGACACCCTGCCACGACTGCAGGAGGCCGACCGTATCGCGAAGCGCAGAGCCGAGGAGCTCAAGGCGCGGCCGCCGTCTGACATACCGCCGCCTCTCCCTGATAGGGATTGGGTGGTTCGCGGTTTCCCGTCCGAGAATGAAAATAACGTTCGCGTCGATCCCATGGCGCTCATTTGTGTCGTTTGTGGCTTTGCCTCGTTTCTGTGCGGCCTGGGACCGTTACTCTCCATCCCGGGTTTGTTTCTCGGATTGGCCGCAATGGTTCGCATCAGTGGTTCGCGTGGCCGCTGGAAGGGAAAGGAACTCGCCCGCGTCGGAGTGGTAGTGAACGTGATTAATTTAGTCGTCGCGTGGATGTTCTTTGTAAGCCGGTGGTGACATGCCGTAAGGGGTAACGGGTAAATACCGGTCGTCCACAGTTGCCATTGCGCCGTTTGTGTCTTAGCCGCTATATTGTAGCCGCATGCTAGTAGCACTCGGCACGTGTCGGCTGTGGTGTGCGACGATTGGCAATCTGCCACAGATCCGTGGATTTGCCAGAACAAAAGGGGGTCTCATGAGCACCGTACGATGTCCGAAGTGCGACAGAGAATTGGACGGATGGCAAGGCGCCGAGTGTCCGCAGTGTGGGGAACGCCTTGCAGTATCGAACGAGCCTTCGCCGCCTCCCATTGCACCCCCACGGCCCGCCGTTCGCGTCGCTCAGACGGGACCCGCACCCGACGCCCCCAACGACGGCATGGCCATAGCCAGCTTGGTTCTGGGCATTTGCTCCTACTTGTGTACGGGGCCGCTCTGCTCCGTTCCTGGAATCATCACGGGGGTCGTTTCGCTGTCACGAATACGGAAGTCGCGTCCGAAGCTCCGCGGCGAAGGGTTGGCCATAGGAGGGATCGTACTGAGCGGCGTCAATCTCGCCCTATGCGTTGTCATGATTCCCATGATGGCGGCAATCATGTTGCCCGCGCTCGCGCGCGCCAGAGAGGCGGCTCGCCGCGCCTCCTGCCAGAACAACCTTAAGCAGCTTGGTTTAGTCGTGAAAATGTTCGCCAACGAAAGCGACGGCGAATACTACCCGGTATTGTCGCCGGAATCGGGCAAGCTCATGTTTGCCAACATGAGCGCTGTATCGAAGTCGCCGGTGTATCCCGAATTCTTTACGGATGCGAGCATCTTGATTTGTCCCAGCGATCCTTCTGCGGATACGGAAGCCGCTGCGGCCGCGCAAGACCCCGAAACCATCCTGGACGACACGTGCTACTACTACCTGGGCTACGTCGTGCGAAGCGACGACGAAGTCGAGGAATTTGCAGAGCAATACCGCAAGGTTACCGGCGAGAGTGGCGACTTCGAACACAACCTGCAACTCTCGGAATCGTCCTTGGAAAGCAGAGCCCGTTACATCTACAGACTTCGAGAAGGGGTGGAGCAAGAGTTTATGGGTGATATCCGCGTGCCGGCGACCGCCGCAGCGGATATCCCCGTCCTCATTGAGCGCATCGGCCACCATGTACCGATGGGCGCGAACGTTCTCTACATGGACGGTCACGTCGAATTTATCAGATATCCCGGTAAATGGCCGATGACGGAACGCACCGTGAGCGTCTTGCAGGCGCTCGACGGCGGTTTTTGGCCTCCACGGGAAGTAGACTTGGGCTACAACTGAGAGCGCCAATTCGCGCCTTACGTAAACGCGGCCGCACGGATTTCCTTTGTATTGTGCGGTTCGCGTGGTAGAATCGAGGTAGAGTCTGGTGGAGGTTTGTGTATGCCTACCTTCGAGTATCACGCAATTCGCGCCGAAGGCGACGAAGAAAAGTCGTTTGTGGGGGGAGTTGTAGTCGCAAAGTCCCGCCACGAAGCCAAAGAGAAACTGCGCGAGCTGGGCCTGAAAGCAACCATGCTCAAGAAGGCCCGAGGCGTCATGGCCCTCCTCAAGTGGCTTGACGCCGACATACGGTGACGTGTCCAAACATGACGTCGCGGCGCTTCCGCTCCGAATCGGGCGCGAAGCGCCGCGGTTTTATTTTCCCGGTGACTGCGTGAAGGCGACACAGCCCCGCATTTTGTACCGGCGCAACTGAAAGGAGCTGCATAGACTCGAAGTCACCGTTGGATGGCGAAAGGAGATAGCCACAGATGCGGGGGAAACACACGATCGGGCTGACTGCGATACTACTCCTCATTGTCGCCTGCGCCATCTCGCGCGCCGATGACGCAAAGTTCGAAGTCGGCGCGGGAGGACGCATTTTCAACACACCGGACGTCGAGGCGCTGCTGCAACGCCCCTACCTTCCGCAGGTGCCCATGACATGCAGCGGGACTTGCCTTTGGGCCGCACATCCGGATGGCTGGGCCTTTCCCTCGAAAGAAGTGAATTACTATCTGATTACCTCGTGGGGCCTTGGGTTCGATGTGTCGCTCATCGTCGACGAATCGCCCATTGCTCCTTCCGAAGCCACATTGCGTCCGAGCCACGTCCGCATGTCAGGCGCAGCCAGCGGAGTCTCGGTATCGGGCGCGAAATGGATCACCCGCGACAACGTACTCGCCGTTCAACTCGCCCTCTCCAATAGCGGAACCGAAGACAAGCGCGTTGTATTGAAAGCTGCGCTACCGGCTGCGTCACCCAGTCTTAAAGACGACGCCGTATCGTGGACCGTGCTCCGCAACGGAATGACGCTTCACTGCCGCGGTCAGATCCCTGGATTCTCCGCGGAGCCCCATGAAGGCAGTCTGACGCAAGCTTTCTGGACGGAAGGCGAAACCCCGCGCATTCAACGCGGAAGCTCGGGAGATGACGAGAAGGCGGCGGCAAACGGAGGGCGCGTACTCGGTAGCGGGTTCGGAAGTGTTGCCGATGATTACGCTGTATGGACCATCGATGTGACTGAGCCTATCGAAAAGGCCGTATTGTCCGTTCGGTATGCGCGCGCAACCGAAGGCGATGCCGCGTTCAAAGTGCAAATCGGCGACGGACGCCACACCGAGGACATCGCCTTTGCCAGTACCGGCGGCTGGGGATCGCGTACGAATGAATTCGGTATCGTCACCCTCCCGTTGGGCGCCGTGGAAAAGGGCCCCTTGCGCGTGCGCGCCGTATCCTTGGCGGCAAACTCAAACGTGAACATAGACACGTTGTACGTGCACGCGGAAGGTTCAGCCTTACCCGACGCCACCGGCGGGGAAACCATCTGCCTGCGAAACGTGGACCTGAAATCCGGCGCAACCGAGACCGTGTCGCTCTATCTTGCCGTGAGCACGAAATCGCGCGAAGCCGACTTCGCGCTGCGGCGTGTTGCAGCGCAGAAAGACCCGTTGGGCGCTCACGTCAACGAATACGTCGGCTGGAATAACGAGACGCTCCCTTCGTTCACCTCATCGGACGAAGCGTTGCAGCGCCAGTATTGGCACCGAGCCACCAGTATCCTCCGAAAGAACCTCTTTCGCGTCGGCGAAGGGAGGCTTATGGATTGGGGTATTTCGGAAGGGCGATGGACGTCGGAATGGTACGCCAACATGATTTCCTACGGCGCGGGCCACCAGATCCGCGAGGCGCGTTGGCTGCGTGACCCGCAGTATGTGCGCGGCATCGTCTCGACGTGGTGCGCGAACGAAAAGGACAACGGCATTTTCCCGAGCCATATTCGCCCAAGCAGCATTGGCGACGGACAATATACCGATTGGATCACGTCAACGGTTTGGGATGCGCATTGCGTCCATCCCGATGTGGAAGCGCTGAAGAAATGGGCCGATGCGCTGAAACGCAACGTCGATGGGTGGCTGAGTACCTACGACAAGGACAACGATGGATTGTTGCTCGTGGATAGCCATTGGTGGACGGGCATGGAGTGGCAACCGTCGTTCTTCTTCTTCAATGGGTTTGATGCGGAAAAACAAGACCAGCAATTGGAGCGCGTCGATCTGACGTCATACGTCTACGGCAACGCTCGAAGCCTCGCGCATATACTCGCGCTCATCGGCGACGCCGAGGGCGCAAAACACTACGACGCCATTGCGGACACGATTCGCGAGGCAACCAAGGCGATCCTGTGGGACGATGCTTCGAAGTACTTCTACTCCGTCGCGCCGGACTCGCACGAGAAGGCCATGGTCAAGGAAGTAGTCGGCGTGTATCCCTTCTACTTCTCGATGTTCGCGGGTGAAGAGGAACAGCCTTACGCGGAGGCGTGGAAATCGATCCTGAGTTCCGAAGAATTCTGGACCACGTGGCCCGTCGCTTCCGCCTCCAAGAAGTGCCCGGCGTATTCCCAGGGCGAGTTGTTCCACGGAAAGAAAGCGACGGGCTGCATGTGGAACGGCCCCACGTGGCCGCATGCGAACAGTATCGTGTTGTCGGCCATGGCCGCAGCCTTGCGCGATTTCGAGAAGAGTCCACTGTCACCGCGCGATTTCCAGGACCTTCTCTTGTCGTTCACGAAGGCGCAATTCCTGGACGGCGACCTTGCGTACCCGTGGACCGGCGAATTCTATAACGGCGACACGGCCGCATGGCGCACCGACCAGCGCGATTACGATCACTCCACCTACATTGACATCCTCATTGCCGACCTTGCCGGCCTGCGCCCGCGATCCGACGAGCTCATCGAGGTCAGGCCGATTGTTGCGCCGTCGATGCCCGCGTTCGTCGTCGACGGTATCCGCTATCACAACCACGATGTGACGATTGCCTGGAACCCGCCCAACGACGAATCGCCCACCCCCGACTCGTTGAAGGGCTACCGTGTGTATGTTGACGGAGTGTTGCGTCATCACAGCGCGGATGCTGCCACGGGCACGGTTATCGAGCCGAAGGGATAACTCGCGCGCGATGGGCATCGGCTTGATAGTTCTATTCTGTGTGGATGCTGCGTTGGCAGTCGGCGCCGTGTGGATTCTCGTTCGCCGAGGGCCCAACACCGTCGGCGCATTGCGCGCATTCGAGTCCGTCATGTTGCTGGTAGGAGCCTTGGTCATACATGCGCTGGCTGTGCTTGCGTGCGGCGTAATAACGCAACTCACCGACGGCTCGTGGTCTGCAACCGAACAATTGTCGCTCACGATGGCCGGCTTGGCGGGCGGAGCCATTCCCGTGATGATACTGGGGTATCTCGTTGCCGCGGGATTCGCGCACAGCTTCACCGCGGCACTCAGCGGAGATCGCCCCGCGTCTCCTATACCGTCCGTGTGCGCCGAAGCGGAGCGCCTTGTAACGACCGGCGATGTCGATGGTGCGGTCCAGGCGTACAAGCGTTTCTATCGCCAGTATCCGCAGTCCACGCGGCCTTTGTTCGATGCCGCGGTATTGTTGATGCGTAAGCAGCGTCATCAGGAGGCCGCGGATCTACTGCGCGAAATCATGCGCATCAACCGTGACAACACGGCCGAGTGGAAGCCATCCGCGCATCTTCTTGCCGATCTTCTCCAAAACCATTTCGATGAACCCGAAAGCGCGGATTACCTGCTAACCGAGATCGCGAAACGCGGCGGCGAACCGCAACCCTCCAAAAGTGCGATGTCGCGCTCGGAAGCCGCGTTCAAGATGGACCGCGCGCGAACGATGGCGGGAAGGGGCATGACCGATGAGGCCGTTCGGTTGTTTCAGGAAATCGATCGCGCGCATCCTTCTTCACCGCACGCAATCAAGGCCGCAGCCGTGGCGCTCGAGTCCGAAGGTCGTCTGGACGAAGCGTATGCCCTGTACCGGGAAATCATGCGCAGGTTTCCGCAGGATGTGCCAGACTGGGCGCTGGCCGCGCACCGTGCCGCGTTAATTTGCATCAACCACCTGCACCGCCCGGACGAGGCTCGCGCCACCGCGCGGTTGCTTCTCCAGAAAGCGCCCGGTTCCTCGGCGGCGCGCTGGGCCGGCGCCTACCTCATGGACGTGAACAGAGAGGCAGATTAGTTGCCGGCTTCGCTGAATCGATGCGGCGTACTTAACGCTCTCTCATGCTATGATGTCGAGCGAAGGGGGATTGAATCATGAACGGACGCGAACGTGTACTTGCGACGATAGCCGGGCAACCCACCGACAGTTTGCCGCTTATGCCGATTACGATGATGTTTGCCGCGAAACACGCCGGCGTCGCCTACGGGCGGTATGCGTCGTACTACCGCGTGCTCGCGGAAACGCAGATTCGAGTGGCAGAAGACTTCGATTTCGACTTCGTGTCGTGTATCTCCGACCCGGCCCGCGAAGCCGCCGATTGCGGCGCGGACATCCACTACTTCGAGGATCAACCCCCTGCCGTAAATGAGGCCAACGCCCTGCTGCACGACAAGACGGCGCTCGCGCGCCTTCAAATGCCGGACCCCCTCGGTGGCGGACGCATGCACGATCGCGTGATGGGCGCGGCGTTGCTGCGCGAGAAGGTAGGCAAGGACAAACTCGTCGAGGGGTGGATTGAAGGTCCGGTAGCCGAAGCGGCTGACTTGCGCGGCATCAATACACTCATGACGGACTTCTTTGAAGACCCCGCCTTCGTGAAGGATCTCTTCGAATTCGTGCTGGAAATGGAATTGCAGTTCGCGAAGGCGCAGGTCGATGCGGGCGTTGACATTATTGGCGTGGGCGATGCGGCAGCGTCGTTGATTGGTCCCGCCCTATATGAAGAATACGTTTGGTCGTACGAAAAAAGAATGGTGGACGCATTGCACGCCTTGGGGACAAAGGTGCGCCTTCACATTTGCGGAGACACCACGCCGATTCTGGAGGGCATGGGGCGCCTGGGCTGCGACATTGTCGACCTCGACTACTATCCGTCAATCGCGGCGGGGCGCGCCGCGATGGGTCCTAATCAAGTGTTGCTCGGCAACATCGACCCGGTCCGTGCGTTGCGAGACAGTACACCCGAAGCGATTCGCGCCGCCATCGCGAAATGCCACGAAGAAGCGGGCGCGCGGTATATCGTCAGCGCGGGCTGCGAAGTCCCCGCCGACACACCCCCGGAGAACGTGCACGCCTTGAGGAAATACGCGCGGGGCGAGTAAGCGATCCCCTAACCCTGCTTGGGGCGAATATCGGGGCGGTGGGAAACGCCAAATTCCTTCGTCATGCAATCGCTGCAGATTCCGTGGCTGAAAAGCACATGGGAATGTTCGGTAATGTACTCTTCCATCCCTTGCCACGCACCCTTGTCGTCTCGAATCTTCTTGCAGTAGGAGCAGACCGGAATGATGCCGCGCAGGATCTTGATATCATCGACGGCCGCTTGAAGCAGTTCCTTTTGCTTGCGAATAATCCGGTACAGATTGAACAGATAGATGGCAATTATGAGCACGACGACGGTAGCAATGATCGAAGCGATCAGCGCCGTGGTCATCCACTTCGGAATGATACTGGGAGACCGTTCGTACAGGAATCCTTGCAGCGAGGCGTTGGCCGGCATCATCCCATGACGCGCGTAAGTTTCGGCAATGCTGCGCCAGCGGCCGGGATTCACGTAACCGATTTCCACCAAATCCGGTTCTATCAGTCTTCTTGCTGCTTCAGCCTCGAATTGCAGGTGTTCGCGGCTGTGGCGCGTGCTGTATTTCGCCAGGATGAGTTCAATAATCTCATCGCTGTGATGAAGTGCGTAATCCCATCCTTTGAGAGAGGCGTCCAGAAACCTGCGCACCCGATCGGGATCCCGCTGAATCTGGTCTTCCGACGTGAAAAGTGTGTCGCCGTAGAAATCGATGCCCCCCGCGCGCGGATTGAACACCAGGTACTCTTTTCCCGCTTCCCTTAGTCGGAATGGCTCGTCCGTCGAGTAGGCCGACATGGCATCGACTTTCCCGGCAATCAGATCGGCGGCGTCGAAGGTGTTGGGCACGACGATCAATTTCGACAGCGAGATACCTTCCGATTCGAAATACGCGTAGAGTTCCGCTTCCTGTGGTTCGAGCATGATGCGCTTGCCGGAGAGTTCGTGCAGGTTCTCGATTCCGGAATCCCGGAGCACAAGAAGAATCAGCGGGGAGTGCTGAAAGATAGGCGCAAGGGCCACGACAGGCTTACCCTCGGCGCGCATCACAACCAGTTCGGATGAGGCCACACCAAATTGCGCTTCTCCGGACAACACGTTCTTTACAGAACCTTCGCTGGATTCGGCCTCGCGCAAGGTTACGTTCAAGCCTGCTTCGCGATAGAAACCCTTCTCGATGGCCGCGTAGAATCCCGCAAACTGAAACTGATGCTTCCACTTCAGTTGAAGGGTGACGTCATCGAGGTTATCGCCCGATGCCGTGGGTTGAGCCAGACTCTGCGCGACAAAAACGAGCACTTGCGCGAGCATGACAGAGACGCGCGAAAGATATAGCAACTCCCTATTGCGCGGGCGATGCACAGATCGGGCAGTATAGGCAAAACCCCTCAAGAACACCCTTCCTTTCACGTGGGCACGCTGGGTGTTATAGAACTGGCAACTCCGACTCCAGGACTGCCAGCCGCATTATAGTCCATTTTATGCGGGGAATCGCTACCTTTTAGCAGAGGTGTCAATTACCTCCGGAACGTGTGCTTGCCCGCGCCCACTTTGATCGTCTCGCTGTTGGGCAGCACGATTGTGGCACGGCTGTTCGCCGGCACGGTGATGTCGAATTCGATTTGATCGCCCTTTCTGGCCCAATTGCTGACGATCTGTCCGTACGGGGATCGTTGACTGCTCTTCACATAGTCAAGCCCGTCCACAACACCGGGATTGATAATGATGTTCTTGTAGCCGGGTTCGTTTTCGTCCCAGCGTATGCCGCCAAGCCCCTGAATAAACCACATGCCAATCGAGATGAGCGTGTTGTGAATGTGCGAATTGTCGCCGTCCCATTCTTCCCAGATCGTCGTGGCGCCGTTCTTGAGCATGAAGCCCCAACTGGGGTACGTGTCTTGTGACACCATGGAGTACACGAGATCGTTGCGGCCGTTTTGCATGAGATACTTCGTCATGTAATACGTGCCGTGCATACCGGAATTCAGATGCCCCTTGTGCGTGACGAGAATATCCTGCGCGAGGTTCGACAACACCTGAGCGCGCAGAGGTTCCGGCGTGATGTTGAACAGCAGCGGCATCGCGAGATAGGGCTGTTCCCTGTTGACATAGGTGGCCTCGCCCGGATTCAGGAACTGTTCGTGGATGCGCGCGGCCAGCGCCGTTGCCTTCTCGTTGTAGGCACGGGCATTGGCGTCATCATTCATCAGCGCGGCTACCTTGGATGCGATTTGCAGGCAGTGAACCAGATAGCAGTTGTTGAAGAAGAGTGTGGATCGCTCGTCCACGCGGCCTTCGCTGCCTTGCTTGCGGCCAGGCGGCACCCAGTCGCCCAGGAAGTTCCACTCCGGCATGCTGCAACCAATGCCAACATAAGGCTGCAGGATTCCGTCCTTGAACTTCGTGTCGATGAAGGCAAGCCACTTCTGCATGGTCGGATACGATTGCTCCAGGATACGGCGGTCGCCGTACTGAACATAGACCTGCCACGGCATCGTGACGCAGAAGCCGCTCCACACCGGGCCGCCGCCCGCGTCCTGCGCATGGGGCGCCGTGTAGGGCACATCGCCTGCTTCATTCTGCGAATCGCGCCAATCGGCCGCCCACTTGTTGTAGAACGGCGCCAGCGCGAAATTGGTCATCCCCATTTCCATGGACGTGCCCGAATCGCCGCCATACCCAAGCCGCTCGCGATGCGGACAGTCAACGGTGTAGCCGCCCAAGCTCAGGCAGCGGTACGTCCAAACCGTCGTGTCGTAGATGGTGTTGAGCAGTGGATTGGAGCATTCGAAATCCGCGGTCCTTTCGTAATCCGTGCTGATGGGCAGTCCGACGATATCCGTAAGCTTTGGCGCACTCGCGACGCCGTCAATGATTGCATACCGAAACGCGTGGTAATTGAAGCGGTTGCAGAATGTGCGGTTGCCTTCCGCGCGCCCGATGTAGGTGTCGCGCTGGCTATAGGTCTGGAATTTGCCGTCGGGAAACCGCTTGTCGGCAAACTGCATGTGGACTTCCTGTCCTTCTTTGAGGCCAGGGAACTTGATCTTGAACCAACCCGTGTAGTTCCGGCCCATGTCGACGAGATACCCCGTGCCGTGCGGCACGATAGACACCGGCTTAATCTTCCCAATGATTCGGTTGGGTTCGACGGGCTGCGCCGCAATCACCGGGGTCGTCGGCGCGAACACCGTAGCAGCACCCCACTGACTATCGTCTAGGCCCGTCTGATTCCAGTCATCCATCTCCAAACGCGCGTCGTAGCCTTCGCCGCCATAATGGTTGCTCTGAAGCGTGTCGATGGGCGTGATACAACTCTTGTGCACCTTCCACGACTCGTCTGTGACAACCCGGGCCGTCTCGCCGGAAGCGAACGCCAAGTCCAACTGCGCGCGCACCATGGGACCATCCGGTCCCACCTTATCCAGAATCAGTTTGGCCCAACCCCGGCCCAGCCACAGCCCCAGGCAGTTCTTCCCCGGCTTGAGCATGCGGGCAACGTCATACGTGAGGTATAGCCCGCGCTTTGAGTAGTCCGACGTTGCCGGACACAACACGTCATCGCTGACCTTCTTCCCGTTTACATAGAGTTCGAAGTAACCCAGGGCGCACACGCTGATTTCCGCGCGCGCAGGCTTCGACGGCAGGTCGAATGTCTTGCGCAGCCACGGCAGCGGTCCGCCATCGCGCATCCAATCGCAGCCAATCCACTTGGCCTCTTGCGCCCAATCCGGACCCATGGTCCAGCGCGCGGGCTTGCTCCAGGCCGATTCGCGGCCATCCTGATCCCAGATCTTCACTTTCCACCAGCAGACATCCCGGGCCTGCAACGGCTTCCCCGCATACGCGACCAACTGACTCTGGTCGCTGGCCACCTTGCCCGAATCCCACCTGTCGCCAGAGTCCGCGCGCAGTCTCTGGGGGTCGCTGGCAACCAGAACGCGATAGGCCGACTGCGCCGCGCCGGACGCCTTGCTGTCGATTACCCAGCTTAACCGCGGCTGTTTCGTGTCGAGCCCCAGCGGGTCTTGAAGGAATTCGCACCGAAGGTTCGTCACGCTGGCTGCATGCGCCGCCATGTTCAAGACCAACCCCATAACAACCGCCGCGAAAGATGCCGAACGGACCATGATGTACCCCCTTAAGTGAAGGGTCCATAGTACCAACTGCGCGCGAAGATTCTCTAGCAAACGCCGGGCACACCCGGCGTGCCGACAGGTGTGCCGGCGGAGACCTGGCGCTACAAAGTTCGCGACTGACGTTCAATGTACGGGCGCGGCGTGAGCCCAAACGCAAAAGACACTGCATGAGCCTCCTATGCGAAACGCGGCGCCGGTAGCGACGCGGTCGATGACCGCGGCGTGTTGCTTGCGCCCTGACAGGGCGCTCGTTGGGCGGGGCGGGTACCTGGGGTTTCGATTCGCGTCGTTGACGCGAATCTCACCCCAGGCTGGAGTATTTCGCGCTTGCAGCGCTCTGGAGTATCGGGTCAAATCGTTGGAGTTTATCGGTGGTTGAGTCACTTTGGTTGCGGCTATGCCGCGCCGGACTAAGGAGACAAAACCCCTTCGATGTAAGGAGACAAGAACCGCAGGGAATCCGTCGTTCTTATTTCCATTACGCATGCGCGCGCAGGTCCGCAACGGTTCGCCGATTGGCGAATAACACTGGAACAAGCTCCGGGGCCATGTCATCATGGATTTGTTCCGTGGGCGGCAACCAGACTCCAACAACGCGAGGATGACATCATGCGACCGTGCTTCAGCAAACGAGGGAAAAGGATCGCGCTGGGCTTGTGCGCGGCATTGGCACTGCTTGCGCCGGAAAGTCGCGCGCAGGCCGAGTCCTTGGCCGATTTGAGCAATGCGGTCATCGTGCTGCCGGACGGAGCAGCGCGCCCCGAGCAGAAAGCGGCGGAGATGCTCGTGGATGAAGTCGAAAAGCGCACAACGCTTCATTGGACGATACAGAACGCTTGGCCAGAAGGCTCGAAACCCGTAATCGCCGTGGGGACAAGCGCGTCGCTTGCCGGGTTGGCCGGGCCGATGAGTGCCGCTATCAAGGAGGCTGTGCCGCCCGGACCCGAGGGGTTCGTGCTTCGCGCCACGGGGAATGGCGTGATGGTGGTAGGCGCCGATCCGCGCGGAGCACTCTTCGGTGTTGGACGGCTCTTGCGCGAGCTGGATTTGTCGCGCGGCTCCGCAAAACTGGCGGCATCGCTCTCGATTGCCACCGCTCCCAAGACGGCATTGCGCGGACATCAATTCGGGTATCGCCCGAAAGTGAACACGTACGATGCGTGGACCGTTCCGATGTGGGAACAGTACATCCGCGACATGGCCGTGTTTGGCACCAATGCCATCGAAATGATGCCGCCCAAAAGCGACGACGACGATTACAGTCCGCACTTTTCGCTGCCGCAGATCGATATGATCGCGCGCACCTCGCAGATCGCCGGCGATTACGGCCTCGACGTGTGGCTCTGGTATCCCGCGATGGAGAAAGACTACTCGGATGCGGCAACCGTGAAACGCGCGTTGGCGGAGTGGGGGGAGGTATTCGAGAAGTTGCCGCGGCTCGACGCGGTCTTCGTTCCGGGCGGCGACCCCGGGCACACGCAGCCGAAGGTGCTGATGGAGCTGTTGGAGAAAGAAACGGAAGTGCTGCACCGGTCGCATCCGAAGGCGCAGATGTGGGTGTCGCCGCAAGGGTTCACCAAGGAATGGATGGACGAGTTCCTGGGCATTCTGCAGAAGGACAAACCCGCGTGGCTTACCGGAGTTGTTTTTGCGCCACAAAATCGCATGAGCTTCCCGGACTTTCGCGCTGCCGTTCCCGAACAGTATCCCATCCGGCATTATCCCGACATCACGCACACGTATTCGTGTCAATACGCCGTGCAGGACTGGGACACGGCATACAAGCTTACCCAGGACCGGGAGGTCATCAATCCGCGCCCTCAGGCGTATGCGGACATCTTCCGGTGGAGCAACCCATATACCTGCGGCTTCCTCACCTATTCGGAAGGCGTCAACGACGACTGCAACAAGATGCTTTGGAGCGCGTTGGGTTGGGATCCCGATGCGGCCGTATTCGATATCCTGCGGCAATATGGCCGCTACTTTGTCGGCGCGCAATTCGAAAACGATATAGCGCACGCACTGATGTCGTTGGAAAAGAACTGGCAAGGGCCGCTACTTTCCAACACCGGCGTGGATACTACCCTGCAACAAGTGCAGACGCTGGAACGCAACGTGCCGCCGCAGATCTTGCTGAACTGGCGGTTCCAACAAATTCTCTATCGCGCTTACTACGACGCGTATGTTCGCCGCCGTCTCATTAACGAAACGGCGCTGGAAGCGCAAGCCATGGACGTGCTGCGGCGCGCGGAGGCAATCGGATCGCAACTGGCGATGGACGAGGCCGCCCGCATTCTCGATCGCGCCGTGTTGGAACCCGTCGGCCAGGATTTACGCGGGCGCGTAAGCGACATGGCCGAAGCCCTCTATCAGAGCATCCACATGCAGCTCAGCGTGCCGAGATACAAGGCCATCGACGTCGGGCGGGGCGCGAATTTCGATCTGATTGACCGCCCGCTGAACAACCGGTTGTGGCTTGCGTCGCGGTTCGCCGCGGTACGGGCCTTGCCCACCGAGCGCGACCGGCTCGAAGCGCTGCGCTGCATTGCGGAGTGGACAGATCCGGGTCCGGGCGGTTTCTACGATGACCTGGGCGATCCGCTCAACCAGCCGCATCTCGTGCGCGCGATGACTACGGAGTTTGACCCTGAAAACCGCGCGAACCCGCTGCTGGGATACGAGGACGCCCCCGCGGACAGGCGCTATTCGTGGTTCAGCGATGCGGAGACGCGATTTGAAGCGCCACTCGTGATGCAGTACGACAACCTTGATCCAAATGCCGAGTACAAGGTCCGGGCCGTGTACGCGGGCGACAAGTTCGACACGCAGATGCGGCTGGTGGCCGATGAGGACATCGAGGTGCATCCATTCCTCGACAAGAAGCAGCCAATCGAGCCCGTGGAATTCGCTGTTCCGAAGGCCGCCACAGCCGACGGCAAACTCACATTAACGTGGACGCAAACGCCGGGCCGCGGCAGTTCCGGTCGGGGATGCCAAGTCGCGGAAGTGTGGCTGATCAAGACGGTTCCCGATTCCGATACGAAGCCATGAAGTGTGCAGTCCGAAGAGGGCATTGAGGGGGGAGATCACGATGAAGTGCGTGAACACGATCGCAGTGTTGACATTGGTGGCGATGGCGCCATGGTGTGCCCCGGCGGCTTCGGCGCAAGATGCGCCGTCACAGACGTTCTCGGGGCCATACTATTCCGGCGAGGGGGACGTCGAATACGTTCAACTCTTGGATATCGCGCGGCGCATGTTTACGGCCGATCCCGAGTTTCAAAACTTGACCATGTTGTACATGCCCTCCTGGAACGGTTTGGTGGAAGGGCCAACGTGGGGCGCATGGTGGATACAAAACAGCTACGGCACGACGTATTGCGCGTTGCCGTTCTTTGAGGAGCCGTTCGTCACCTTCCTGCAAAACTCGCACGACCTCTGGTTCAGCCAAATGGGCGACGGCCAGCGCAAGGGGTATAAAGACTGGGTCGCACCGGATGGTTGCCTGTGTGATGCCGCCTCCCCGGGGTGGATTGTCTACAAACAAGGCGACGGACGCACCGACATTCACGACTGGGGTATGGAATTCACGGCGGCGGGCGTCCTGATGCAGTCGGAACTGCTGCTCATCAGCCGGGACGCAAAGGCAATAGCTCATTACGTGCCGTTGCTTGAGCGCAGCGCGAACTTCATCGAGACGCGGCGCGACCCAAGCAACAACCTGTTTCTTGCCGGTCCGGCAGGCAACCTGCTTGCGCCAAGCTACGCGGGCTGGAAAAAGCCGGACGGCTCCTACGACAAGGCATACCTGACCGGTCTCTCCATCACGTACATCGCCGCGCTCGATCGGTTGATTGAAGTGGAAAAGCTCGCCGGTGCGGCAGACAAGGCGGCATTGTATGCGGAGCGGCGCGACCGGGCCAGGGAAGGACTGAAGCTGCTGACGACTGACGAGGGCTACTTCATTAAGTCGCTTGACCCCGACGGCACGAAGCACGGCGTGTATGGCGCGGCAAAGCACGGATACTTCGAGGCATCGCCGAATCATGACGCGATTGCGTTTCGTGTCGTGGACGACGCGCAGGCCGCGAAGATCTATGACAAGATTGCCTCGATACCCCTTCTGAGGCGGCATGACATCATCATCGCCAATGAACCCGGCTTGGACGATATGTACGAGGAGCCGACTTCGTGGCTGTGGCAGCACGGAACCTGGGTCAACGGCGGACACTGGTCGACGTGCGAGGCGCGGATGATCATGGGCTACTACCGGCTGGGCAAGTACGAAGACGCGCGCCGCTCGATGAAGCACATGATGACCTTCGCGCGCGATTTCCGCCTCGACAATCCGCTCGTGGATTTCGGTAACGCAGTCTATCAACCCAAGGAAATGACGAACCTCTGTTACGATTCGCTCGGGCCGATGGCAGCACTGATTCGCGGCCTGTTCGAATACGTCTACAAAGCCGATGCGTTGACCGTCTACCCGCACATCCCCTCCGGTATCACGCGGCTGGAACAGAAGTTCCCGATTCGGTTTGGCACGAAGCTGTTGTACTTCACAACGACAGGCCAGGGTCCGGTGACCGCGGTGAATGTGAACGGCAAGGCGTGGACGGCATTTGATGGGCAGGCGATTCGATTGGCCTACGATCAACTGCCGGATACGGCGTTCGTCGATGTCGCGCTTGGCGGCGCGGCCCTTGGCGCAGTGTCCAGCAAACCGCCTAAGCGGGCAGTCGCGCTGTTGGATCAGGATGCGTTGGCGCAGGCGCTGAAGATGTCGGGCACGAACACGCTGCCTCTCCGGATTGGCGCAGACAGCCAAGGCGGGAACAAGTTTGTGGGTAAGATTTGGCAGGTGCGAATCTATGAAGAAGCATTGACTGCGGAGCAACTTAAGACAGCGCGTAGGGAACCTCTTCCCCTCCCCGCCGATGCGCTGAAACCTATATGCGCGTGGACCTTTGAGTATGGCGAGAGCGGCCACTTCAAGAACTGGGTTGGGCAGAATTTCGCCCTGAAGATGGAGGGTTCTGTGAAGTCCGTTGGATACGCCATCGACCCCGAACCAGGCTTCGACTGGATTCGCGGATGCGCCAACTTCACCGGACATGGATGGCTGGAGACGCCCCACAACGCAAAACTCAGTCTGGCCAATCGTGGGTCGATATTCCTTGTGGTAACCGCAGATGAGGGTTTCCAGATGAGTGCACGGCTCGTCGACAAGATTCCTGTCGGGTCGGACAATGGATACCTGCTCGATATCGGGGCCGACCGTAAGCTGCGGTTGATCACGTGCAGCGGCACGTTGTCCACGGATGTCGCGATTCCCGCGGAGAAGATGACGACTGTTGCCGCGACATGGGATGCCGCGGGCGACCTGCGGATCTACATCGACGGGAAGTGCGTGGCTTCGAGGCCGTGCGAGCCACAACCGGGTGTGGCGTTGGTAAAACGGGTGACGTCGCTCGCGAAAACTCTCGAAGCTAAAGGCTTGGGCGAAACCTACGAGGGACGTCATGCGCAGCTTGCAGCGGATGCCGTGACGGCGATTGTGGACCGGCAACGGCTAATCGCCGACGGAAAGATTACTCCGATCGAAGACTCGCGCCGGGCCGCGGCGGATCAGCTCTATGTGGATACCGCGATGAAGATTTGCCAGGGCTTCGAGCGTGTTATGAATGCATACAAAGAAGCGAGCGAGCCGGAGAAGGCCAACGTGTACGGTTTGTGGACGCAGACGGAATAGTCCGTACTATCTGCCAATGAAGTGAGAATGGACGGGCGTTGCGGCGGCGTGGTAGCGTAACGCGTCTATTCGGTGTAATTCCGCATCAAGGACTTTCCCGTGACGTTACGGCGATTCATCTGGAAGAACGCACTGCGCAACAAGCGGCGTACCGGGCTGACGATGCTCAGCATCGGCTTCTCGCTCTTTCTGTTGATGGCGCTCCTCACGTTCATGGAGCAATTACTGAATCCCGTGAGCGACGCGGATAGTGCGTTGCGCCTGATTGTGGCCCCCGCGACGTCCATCGCCGACATCTTGCCGTTGGCATACCGAGACAAGATCAAGCGGGTGCCGGGCGTCGAACACGTCTCCACCCTGCAATGGTTCAATGGCATCTACAAGGACCCCAACTACCTGTTCGCGAATTTCGCCGTCGATCCCAAAGAGATCTTCAATATCTACACCGAACAGATCATCAGTCCCGAGGAGAAAGCGGCCTTTATCGGCGACCGCACCGCCTGCGTGGCGAGTACAAAACTGGCCGAACGGTACCAATGGAAGGTCGGCGATCGCATCGTGCTGCAAGGCACCATCTTTCCGGTGGACCTTGATCTACTGCTCGTCGGCACGTTCTACGATCCGTTGTCGCAGGAGTCTATGTACTTCCATTTCGACTACCTGAACGAGGCAATGGGTAATCCGGCTATTTCCGGAGCCTTCAGCGTAAAAGCGCGCGATATGGCGTCCGTGCCCGTCATCGAACAGACCATCGACGAGATGTTCCGCAATTCGCCCAACGAGACGAAGACGGAAACGGAAAAGGCATTTGTGCTTGGATTCGTTGCCATGCTCGGAAACATACAGACCATCATCGGTTCGGTTGCGAGCGTCGTTGTCTTCACGATGCTGCTCGTCGCGGTGAGTACCATGGCAATGACCGTGCGCGAGCGCATGCGCGAAGTCGCCATCCTCAAGACCATCGGGTTTTCACGGCAAACCATACTGATTCTCGTCGTTGGCGAAGCCATGTTCATCTCGCTCGTCGGGGTCGTGTTGGGCGTGGGGATGGGCGAGTCCCTGCGTCTGGTCGACCTTACCGGCATTACCCAGGGATTCATCACGCGATTCGAGCCAGCCCTGACGACCTATGCCGCCGTGATCGGCTCAGGCCTTGCCATCGGACTCCTCTCGGGGTTCCTTCCTGCCTGGCAAGCGGTGAACCTGACCATCACCCACGCGATGCGGCGGCTGGATTAGCCATGCTGGTGCCAATTCGATACAACTTGCGCTACCTGGTCGTCCGCTGGAAAAGCACCTGCCTGACCGCCGCGACCTTCGGCATGGTCGTGGCGACGTTCGTGATCACCATGTCGCTCGCGGAAGGCATCAACCGGGCCCTGACGAAAACGGGGCACCCCCTGAACGTCGTAATATTGCGTTCGGGCGCACAGTCGGAAGCGCAAAGTGAAATTCTCAAACAGCAGTACGAGATAGTCCGAAATGCGCCGGGCATTGCGCGCGACGCGAGGGGAGAACCCCTCGCGCCCCCGGAGGTCATCACGCTGGTCAATAAGCCGCGTCTCGACGGCAAGACATCCAACATCCTTATACGAGGCGTCGATCCGCAGGTGTACACGATGCGGCCCGCACTTAAGATAGTAGAAGGACGCGCATTGATGCCGGGCATGCGAGAAGTCATCGTGGCGCGGGCGGTGTCGCAACGCTTTCAAGGATTTGGATTGGGCGACCAGCCTCGGCTGGGGCGGGGTACATTCACGGTAGTCGGCCTGTTCGAGGCCGAAGGCACCGCCTACGAATCGGAGGTGTGGGGCGACGTGCGCGAAGTGATGCAAGAGTTCGATCGCGCGAACTACAGCAGCGTCGTGGCGCGGGCGATCGATCGCGACGCGATTGGCCGTATCCGCGAATATATGGATAGCGACCCTCGGCTTAAGCTCAAAGCCAAGGATGAAGTCGAATACTACGCGGAACAAACGAAGACCGCGAGGCCGGTACAAGCCTTCGCCTCGTTTCTGGCGATGACCATGGCGATTGGCGCGTGTTTCGCCGGGATGAATACGATGTACGCAAATGTGGCGAACCGCGTGCGAGAAATCGGCACGTTGCGTATTCTCGGATTCACCCCAACGGCCGTGCTCGCGAGCTTCCTCTTGGAGTCCGTATGTTTGGCGCTAATCGGCGGGGCACTGGGCTGCGTCATGGCGCTTCCTATCAATGGATTGGCCACGGGCACGACAAACTTCGATTCGTTCAGCGAAGTCCTGTTTTACTTTACGATCACTCCTTCGCTCATGATGAAAGGCATGCTGTTCGCGGCTATCATGGGCCTCGCAGGCGGCTTCCCTCCGGCGTGGTCGGCATCGAAGCAACCGGTGCTGGCCGCTTTGAGGCAAGTCTGATCGGCAACGGGAAATGCGAACTATCGAGGAAATTGTTTTGAAGGCTGCCGTTGAGGTAGAAACCTTGAACTGGAGCGTGACTCCAACAGGTACAAACGTGATATGACACAGCCGAATCTTGAAGACCAGTTGTCCCAATTGCGGATTGATAAAGGCCGGAAGTCGCCGGTGCGCCGTAGGGGCCGATTGCGCTGGATCGTCTTGCCAGTCCTGGCGGTACTGATTGCATATGGCGGATTTCGCCAGATGAACGCCGCTGTATCCGTGCAGACTGCGCGAGTGGAAAAGGAAACGGTGGTTCCTGGACAGGGACCGGCGCTGGTGACGGCGAGCGGCTACGTGGTGCCAAGACACAACGTTGAAGTCAGCTCGAAAATCATGGGGCGCATCGTGGAGATGAACATCCGCCGAGGCGATTACGTGAACGCAGGCGACGTTCTCATTCGTATCGAGGATGATGATTTCAAGGCGCGCGTGTTGTCGGCCGAATCGCAGGTGGCGACATTGCGCGCGCGGTTGGCGGAACTGCGCGCGGGATCGCGCCCGCAGGAGATTCAAGCGGCGAATGCGGCGGTCGCATCCGCTCAGGCATCGCTCAAGAGCGCGGACCTGGACCTTCAGCGACTTGAAGCCTTGGTAAAGCAGGGCGCCGTTTCCAAGCAAGAGCTGGACCGGGCTCGCGCCGCGCGCGATGTGGCGGCGGCGGATTTGGATTCGCGCCGCAGCACCGCCGAGCTGCTGAAGATAGGCACGCGCAAAGAACAGATCGAGGCGGCCGAGGCCCAGTTGCGCGAAGCCGAGGCGAATCTGGAATTGACGAAGACAGAGCTAGGCTATACGGTCATACACGCCCCCATCAGCGGCACGATTCTGGAAAAGCTCGCCGATGTGGGCGAGTTGGTCACGAATACCAACTTCGGCGGGACGCGCGGCGCCAAGAACTCCGTCGTCACCATGGCAGATATTAAGGACCTTCAGGTCGAAGTCGATCTCAACGAATCGGAGCTGCCAAAGGTGAAGCCGGGGCAGGCGGCAACGGTTCGTCTCGACATCAATCCCGAGAAGGCCTACGCGGGCGAAGTCGACGAGATTGCGCCTCAAGGCGATCGCCAAAAAGGCTCGATTCAAGTGAAGGTCCGCGTGAAGGACCCGGACGACCTGATACGTCCGGAATTGAACGCGCGGGTGACGTTCCTGGGCGACGCTGAACCTGAGGAATCCGCTGCGAAAGCCGGTGTGCGGCTATGGATTCCCAAGTCCGCGGTCGTGCAAAACGGTTCGGAGACGACCGTGTTCGTGATTGAGAACGGCATGGCACGCTCCAAACGCGTGACGCTCGGGTTGTCGGGCGAGAAGGGCGTTTCGGTTGCCGAAGGGCTTACGGGCGACGAGACGCTCATCGTGTCTCCGCCGAAAAACTTGAAAGAAGAGGCCCGTGTCGCGGCCGCCTCATGAGACGAGAACAATAACAGTATGCAGCCGTTAACGGGAGAGCCCATCGTTCACGTGCGGAACCTGTGCAAGGTTTTCGAGCACGGCGGCACAGACGTGATTGCGCTGGACCATGTAGACCTCGATGTCCACCAGGGAGAGTTCGTGTGCCTGATGGGCCCCTCCGGTTCGGGCAAGTCCACGCTGCTGTACATACTCGCGGGCATCGACCGCGCGACCAGCGGCACGTGCCGTGTGCTGGGTTACGACATCCAATCGCTTTCGGAAGATGAATTGTCGGCGTGGCGGAACATGCACATCGGCTTCATCTTTCAATCGTTCAACTTGATCCCCGTGCTGACCGCGTTCGAAAACGTCGAAATGCCGCTTCTCTTGACCAGTCTGACGAGACGCGAGCGCGAAGCCAACGTGCGCACCGCCCTCGGCATTGTCGGCCTTGGCGATCGCATGGACCACTACCCGCGCCAACTGTCGGGCGGACAAGAGCAGCGCGTGGCCATCGCGCGGGCACTAATCGCCGATCCCGACATGATCCTCGCGGATGAGCCGACCGGGGATCTCGACGCGCACTCCGCCGAGGACGTGATGACGATCCTCCGTAAGCTGAATCAGGACTTCGGCAAGACTATCATCATGGTGACGCACGACCCCAAAGCGTCCACGTACGCATCCATTACCCGGCATCTCGACAAGGGAACGATGCTTCCGTAGAAGCGCCTTAGGAGGGTATGCCGTATGTCGAACGAGGTGACTCCACAATCGGGCGCACAGCCGCCCCCGCTGGAACACACGCCGCGAAGCGTGGGGTGCTATTCGTGCCGAGCGTTCATCAATCCGGCGTATGCCTTCTGCCCCTATTGCGGCAAACGACAGCGAGTTGGCGAATCGTGGTACTACCATCCGGTCTCTATTCTGCTTCTTGCCTTCCTCGCGATAGGTCCCTTTGCGCTTCCATTGGTATGGAGATCGCAAAGGATGACTCCGCCCGTGAAGGCGGTCATGGCGATAATGATCGCAATCTACAGCGTGTTCTGCGTATATTCCGCTTACAAGATACTTGTCTGGGAACTCTCGTTCCTCAGCCAACTCAATGAGGTAACGTTCTGAGTTGCCGGTTCAATCACGGCTTTTCCAACAGGGGGGACATTTCCATGAGATTCGAGGTACGCGTTCTCGCCGCGCTCCTGGCGATGGTGGCGGCATCTCCGTTGGCACTGGGACAAACTACTCAACCGGCCGCGTTCCCGAAGATCGTGGACATGCTCAACCAAGGCGTCGAGCCTGTCCGCATTGTGTGCTTTGGTGACAGCGTGACCGGCGTCTACTACCACACGGGCGGGCGGCGGGCCTATGCGGACATGCTCGGGATCGCGCTGAAACGCCTGTATCCCTCCGCAAAGGTTGAGGTCATCAACGCGGGCGTCAGCGGCCATACAACCGTGGACGGGCTTGCCCGCATCGATAAGGATGTGCTGGCTCACAAGCCGCACCTCGTAACCGTCATGTTCGGCTTGAACGATATCACCCGGGTTGCCAAAGAAGACTACGCGAACAACCTCTCTACGATTATCGAAAAGTGCAGGGCCGTCGGTTCGGAAGTCTTGCTCTGCACGCCCAACGCCGTCTTCGATACGGAGTCGCGCCCAAGCTCGAAACTGGAGGACTACATCGCCGCGCTGCATGACGTCGCCAAGAAGCAGAATGCGCCGGTCGCGGAGTGCTACGCAGGATTTCAAAAGGTGCGCGAACAGGATGCAGGCGCCTTCGGTTTCCTCATGAGCGATGAAATCCATCCCAACATGGATGGACACAAGTACTTCGCGGAGATGATGGCCGAGACCATCACCGGCAAGCCGGTGTCATTGAGCGACGAGCCCTCGCCGTTTCCCGCAATCCCCAAGACATTGGCCCTGCTGAAGGAAGGCAAGCCCGTTCGCGTGTACGCAATGCCGCCCTATGATGCGCTCATCGCCGACGCGCTGCGGAGCAGCTTCCCGTCAGCGAGTCTAGTCGTAACGCCGTGGCAGACTGACGGAAAGACCGTGCCGCAACTGGAAGAAGACGCGAAGGCCATACGCGGGATAGGTGTGGACCTCGTCGTCGTTGCGATTCCCATCGAAGCAGACGCGGATACTCCGGACCAGTACGGGCGATCGTATCGTTGGGTGATGAACCACGCGCTAAGCTTCGGATATCAAGAGTGGGACGTTGTTGCCTTCGCGCCCTCGCTGGCAAAGCCTGAACTATCCCCGGAACAACAAGCCAAAGACGAAATCGCGCGCCGCCTGATTCGCGCACAGGATCTGGGAACGGTTGTGCGCGAAGGGGGCAATACGACTCCGGCAGCTCAACTGCTGGCGGATTGGGTCAAGACGCAAACGCTCGAACCTGGCAAGTAAGGAGCTTTACCGCCTCTTCGAGCGTATCACCGCGGCCCAGTCTTTGTCGCCGTCTGCGGGAGGAGTCCCGAGTTCTCGAGACTCCCCGCCCCGGATTACGCCGCCCTTTTGAAGTGCGCCGCCTTTTCGGGGATCGTACCAGAAGAGATCGTATTCACCCGGCGCGAGCTTGATGCGGCATTCGGCCGGCGTCGCCGCGTAGACGGCGTACACGTCGCCCGGTTTCGCAAGGCACCACGCGTTGCCGCCGTGGACTAACTCGTCGTGCGCTTCCATCTCCACGAAGGGAATGTCGCGTTGAAAAAAGGTCAAGGCAATCCGCGTGAGGTCCCACATCGCGTCGCGCGAACGCCAATCTTCGCACCCAACGTCCGGTTGAAAGAACCACTCGCAACCTGCGCCGCCCGCCATAAGATTTCCCCACAGCGCAAAACGCCGCACATCGTCGTGCGCGGGATCCTCTGAATCCGGCTTGACGCCGATATCGGGCGGACCGATTTCGTCAAGACACACCATCCACGGGTGCCCTGACCGCGCGGATTCGCTTACCCACTTTAATGTTTCGTCGTGGGTCGTTTTCATGTTGGCAATCTGAAGCGACGGCCCGTCGATGGCGGCGAAGCCCAGCAGTGGACGATAGATGTTCTCGTATTCGCTCGGATACGTGTGCACAACGATGGGATGATCGTAGGGATCGAGCGACCGAGTGTACTCGGCGAACGCCTTGCGTTGCTCATCGGTGTTTGTGTTCTCTTCGCCAAGGTTCCACACAAGCGCGGGATGATGCGCAAACCGCGCAACAAGTTCGCGGTAGTAGAGCCTGCGTTCCGGCCCGAGATCGCCGCCGTCCAGAAGCTGATCGTTTTCCTGTTCCTGCTGAACCACGTGCAGCATCAGCCCCAGACGATCCATGTGCGAGAATACGATCTCCCACTGGTCCAGTTTGCTGCAGTCGAAACGACTGCGGTCGGTTGCGCCGGCCCAGGGCCACACATCGTTGCCGTCCCCGCCCACGTTCATCGTCAGGAAGTAGACCGAATTGACACCCTTCGACGCGAGATAATTCAACGCGCCGATCAGGTTCTTGCCCTTGCCTCCTCGCCAAGTGGGATCGCCTTCTTTCCAATCGCCTGCGTGCGGATCGAACCGGTGCGTGGGCGTCGTCCCATCGAAATCGGCAAACGCCAAGACATTTTCCGGACTGTCGGCCCCGCCTTTAATGAAGTACTCTTTCGTCTCGACGAATTGCGGGTACCGCGATCCTAAATTGCATAACATCCCCTTAGCAAGGAATCCCGGTGCGTTCTTGTCGATCGGGCCTACCTCGAATGAACCAGTCGTGCCATCAAAATCGGCAGGTTGCCCCTTCTCGTCTTCGGATGCCACAGCTATTCCAGGGGCAGTTCTGAATTCGGCGACGTACTCCCACTTCCCTTGTTCGTCCGGAACGAAGATCGCCTTCCACACACTACCGCTTTCCGCGCCCGATTCCGCGGCATCGCCGTCCGCGGCAAAGAACCCGGGCACGGCAACGGTCCGGCCTTCATGCGAGAAGCGGACTGTCAACCGATAGTCCGCGAACGGATTCTGCGCTGCGGTTTCGGAGGTATCCGGTCCGTGAAATGTAAGCGTCACCGGCCGCCACTTCCGAAGCTCTCCCGAGAGTGACGTTGTTTGTGAATCCCCCCGGGGCGTCAACACGAAGATAAAGCAGACTAACGTCACAGCGGTCTTCTTCATGGATAGGGTCGCCTTTAGTCAGCTGTATTTCGGATTACGGCGCCCATTCTGGAGGATGTGCGTTTGCGATGCAACGCCGCGATGCTGTGCGTGGAAGTGCGGACTAGTTGCCGTTCGGAGCGGTCTTCGCAGTCGCGGCATGTTCGAGGCGTTCGATTCGCTCGAGCACGCTCAATACGTCCACGTGAACCTCTTTGATGTCGCGTTCGAGCTGGAATCGCGTGTTCCACGTCCAATAAAGCAGCTTGCTTCCGGTCATCCATCCGTCGCCAAAGAGAAACATCATGGCGCCAATTACCGTGACAGACGCGTTGCCTTCAACGAGACCGATGATGAGCGCAACCACGCCTAGCAGCAGCAGGGCGATGCCGATTGCCGTGCCAATCCACGTCCACGTAGCCGCTTTCTTTCTCTTTTCCTCGTACATGGCTTTTACCCTTTCCTTAACATCGGATGTACGGCTTTCCCAAGCGGGAGGCATTGTCATCAGCCTTTCGCGAATATGTCGATCGAATTCATCCATGGCCCTGTTCCAACATGGTTTTGAGGTCTTGCCTTGCCTTATACAGGCGCGACTTCACGGTGCCGAGTGGCACCTCGAGTATCGCGGCGAGTTCCTCGTAGTCGAAGCCTTCGAGATAATGGAGCGCCAGAAGACTGCCGCTCTGATCGGGCAGCGCGCCCAGCATGTCGCGCATATCGGTGTCTGCATAGGTTCTCTCACTCGCAACCCGCTCCATCTGTTCGCTTTCGAGTCTGCGCTGGCGTTGCCGCATGCGTATCCGGTCGGTGGCTTTGTGCCGCACAATTCGAAAAATCCACGGACGAAACCGCGAGGGGTCGTGCAAGTGCCGCAAGCCGCTCACCACGGCCAGCCAGGCTTCTTGCAGCACGTCCCAGGCTTCCGCATCATCTCGCGTCAACACCCGTGCAAATGCCCACAACCGCGATTGCCACGCATCCACAAGCTGTTCCATTGCGCCTGCATCGCCGTCCTGCGCCCGCAGAACCAGCAAATCGTTGGCTATGTGTTCCTGCTTGCTCATACTTCAGAAGATAAGTCGCGCGAGAGCCCAGTTTTGTTCATTGTATCCTTTGCAGTCGCACGCTTCCTCGTATTGCGCACCGCCGCCGGCCGCAAATCGAGTGCTTCGCGGGACATGCGACACGAATAACGACGGCGTTTTCTTTCAAACAGCGATCTTTGAAACCGTCATCGAGACGGATGCAGCTCAGCTAGCGGTCCTTGACGACGGATGAAGAAACACGTATTCTTTTATCTAGGAATATGTTCGAATGTATTCATGCGAGGTGTCTCTATGCCGAAGACCGTTACGTTGCGACTCGATGACGAAACGTACCGACTGTTTCGACAAATGGCCAAGGACGACAATCGTCCTCTATCGAACTTCATAGAAACAGCCGCAAAGCGCTACATCGAGGATAGTGAGTTTGTGGACGAATTTGAGATGGGTGAAATCGTAAGCAACCCCGCTTTGAATCGGAGCCTGAAGAAAGGGTATCGCGACGCCCAAATGGGTAGGGGTCGTTTTGTTGACTAGCTTCAGGATTTTCGAGACCGATGAGTTCACGCGTTGCATGAAACGGCTTGATTCAACCACCAGGAATCGGCTTGAAGCAACGCTCAAGGCGCGCGTATATCCACAACTCAGGAAGCAGCCCTACTTCGGCGGCAATATCAAGAGGCTTCGCGGATACGATCCGGTCACTTGGAGATACCGCCTTGGCGACTACCGGTTATTCTACGTTGTTAGCGAGGAAACCAAAGTCGTCTCCATCGTGTCGCTCGAAAATCGAAAAGACGCCTACAGATAGTCCTCGAAGAGTTCTACGGACTGCATTCGGGATAATTCTATCCGCGCGCATCTACCAAGTACTTGTCCAACCATTCCAGAATAATCGTGCGCATTTCCGGCAGTTCCTTGTGTCCGCAATCGAAGAGTTCGATACGGCAGTCTTCTTCCTTGCCGTACTCGCGATAAAGCGGCAGCAAGTAATCGCGGATGCGTTCGACGCCCTGCGGTGGCGTAAGCGTGTCTTGCCTGCCGTCCAGGCTTAGCCGCGGACGCGGCACGATGAGTTCGTTGATCTCGTGGGTCTGAAAGTGTTTCAAAAGGCTTGGCACGTAGTAGTAAATGCTGTGGTGCGACAGCCCCTTTGCGGCGATCAACGCTTCGTAATCGGTCAAGCAACAAAGGTCGATGCAGACTTTAATGCGTTCGTCGATCGCGGCAAGCCACCACGATTTGGTCGACCCCATCGAAATCCCGAAACTGCCGATTCGGTTCGTGTCGACTTCGGGCCGCGTGCACAGGTAATTGAGCGCCTGCCATTCGTCGAACATCATCATCCCGAAAAGGACCTGGCCCTTCCACAGCATTTCCTTGAAGGTGTCGCTCTCGCCACGGCTCCCCTCGTTCGGGTACGGCGCACGCTCGCCGAAGCACCAACTGTCGATGGCCAGCGCCACAATGCCCTTCTCGGCGTACACCGGCGCATACGCCTGCATCGCGCTCGTGCCCTTCAACAGTTCTTGCTTACCCACGAAGTAGTCGCCGCCGTGCCAATGGATGTATTGCACCGCTGGCGCGGGCTTCTGGATGCGATCCGGAATCAGCATGAGTGCCGGGACCGGTTGAATGCCGTTGAGGTCCAGTACAAGATGCTCAAGCGTGAACCCATTGCCGCGCTCCGTAGAGAGCAGTCTCGCCGTTGGCGGACGCTTCTCCGGCAGATCACCCAGCAGCGACCATAACTCCTCGCGGCGCTTCTTCTGGTACTCCGCAAACTCAGGAGATGATCGCATGACCGCTTCCCCTTTCATGGTTACGACTGCACTCGCGGCCACAGCGGCTGCTTGCATGAATTGTCTGCGATTCACGGAATTAGATCCTCGATGGGACGGATCAATCGGATCCGACCGATTCGTCCTATGGCCTGTGTCATTCGCGAAACCTGTCACTACCGTGGCGCGGTGAACTCGTACTTTCCCGACTTCACTTCGAAAACCGCGTACGCTCCTTGCATTCCCTTGGCGCTGACCCCTTCGCTCTCCGCTGCCGGTTTGCCCGATTCCTGCACGGCGTCCGCCTTGCTCGCGGGGACCATCACGGTTGCAGACTCGACGCCGGGCGGAACCTCGATGTTCCAAACCAGGTTTCCCTGCTCGACTCGCCAATGGCTGGCGAATGTTCCCGCAACCGTCTCTTGGCGGGCCTGTGCCCAGGTCAGATCTCCAACGATGGCCGGTCGCAAGGTGGGCCGCACGAAGCCGGCCTCCGCGTCGGGCAGAATGCCCGCCAGGCCGCGATAGAACCACACGCCGATGCCGTTGTAGCAATTGTGAATAAGCGAACGGTCTCCGTCCCAATGCTCCCACGTTGTCGTTGCGCCGTTCTTCAACATGTGGCCGTAACCCGGGAAGGTGTCCTGATTCAGCACCGTGAAAATCAGGTCGCTCCGGTCGTATTTCAACGCGCATGCGACAAGAATCGGGATTCCGACCAGTCCGACATCCAGGTGCCCCTGCCGTTTCACGACAATGTCATCCTCAAGACGCTTGAGCATCTGCCCGCGCAGATTCTCGGGAACAACGTCGACCAACAGGGCATACGCAAGATCGATCTGCGTGTCGTCGGCATAGGTGCCGTTGGCTTCGTCGTAGAACTTGGCGTGAACCTTGGGCCGCAACGCGTCGGCCTTGACCTTGTAGCGCTTGGCATCGTCCGCTTTGCCCAACTCCGTGGCGATGCTCGCCATGTAGTCGTAACACATGATTCGCACGCAGTTGTTCACGAGATGCGTGGACTTCTCGCGTTCTTTCTCAAGGCGTCCGGGCTGCGCCCAATCGCCCAAGTACCAATTGCGATAGGGTTTGTTCTCCCAGCCCATTAGAAGATCGTCCTTGCACCGGCTCTCTACATACCCGTCCAGCCAGCGCTGCATTGCCGGATAGTTCGATTCCAGGATGCGATGATCGTTGTACAACGTCGCCACGTGCCGCGACGCGCCGATGATGAACGCGCACCAGAACGGACCGCCGCCCGCGTTCTCCGTATTGGGCGCCGTATGAGGCATATCGCCGTCTTCGCGCTGACAATCCTGCCAGTGTTCCAGCCAGCCGGTATACATCGCTCCAGAGTTGTACATTGTCAGCATGGAAGGCGTGCTCGCGTGACCGTCGCCGCCGTATCCCAGCCTCTCGATGTGCGGGCAGTCAACGAGATTCCCGCCAAGGCTCAAGCACTGGAACGTGTAGAAGATCATGTCGTGGATATCGGTCAGCAGCGGATTGGAGCACGCAAACGTAGTCAGCGGCTCGTGCTCGGAGTAGATCAACCCCGCCGTAACATCTTCCTCGCGCGGCGGAGTCTCGATACCCGTCACACGCGCGTAACGATAAGCGTGATAGTTGAAGTGCGTGGCGAAATGTCCTTCGGTTTTTCCGTCGCTCACGTACACGTCGCGCTGGCTGAAGTTGTGCAGATCGTTTTCATTCGCGATGCTGTCGTAGAAGTCGAACGCGACCTCCTCGCCCGCTTTGGGCGCCACAAATCGAATATCGAACGATCCCGTCAGGCAGGTGCCGAAATCGATGAGCCACGTCTTCTCGCCGAAGGGGCGGATGACGCGCGGCGCAAACGACTTCCTCACGCGGTTCGGCCCCACGCGCTGCGCGCACACCGTATGCTCGGGTACATCGTTCACAACTTGCACAGCGAGCCACGCACTGTCGTCGTAATCCGGCGTTGCCCATGCCGGCTCATATTTCACCATCTCCACCTTCTCGCCGCCGTAATGCCCGCTACTGCCCTTCCCAAGCACGGTAATGCTGCTCATCCGCGTCTTCCAATCGGCCCCGGTGCCAATCGTCTGTTTCTGTCCGTCCGGTCCTCCGATTTCAAGCTGTGCGCGCGCGATAGGCCCATTGTGTGTGACGCCAAAGAGACCCGGCGCAAACCATCCACGCGAGATCCAGAGCCCGATGCAGTTCTTTCCCGGCTTCAAGTACTTCGCGACGTCATGAACGAGGTAGTACGACCGCTTCGAAAATTGCGTTGGCGCGGGCGTCATCGGATTTTCGTCGATCTTGGCGCCGTTGATGTACAACTCGTAGTATCCGAGCGTGTTCACATACACGCGCGCGTCGGAGGGCTGGTAGTCCAGCGTGAACGTCTTCCGCATCCACGGACAATTCGGATCCCCGTCCGCTTCGTTGAACTTGATATACGAGCATTGCCAGTCGGCGGCGTTCAACAGCCCCATGCTCCAGCGCGCAGGCTCGCTCCAAGCTCCAACGCGATCGTTCTCGTCCCACACGCGCACCTTCCAAAAGCAGCGCTGCCGCGACTGCAACGCCGCCCCGCCAAACGGCTGCAACGTCCCACTCGGCGACGCGACCTTTCCGCTGTCCCACAGGTCGCCCTGATCCTTTGAAAGCCCCTCTTCCGTAGACGCCACCAGAATCTGGTAGGCGGTCTGCTTTGCCCCTCGCCGGTCGGACTGCAGTGTCCAGCTCAAGCGCGGTGGCGTCGCGTCGATCCCCATCGGGTTAACGCGGTATTCGCAGAGCAGATTCGTCGGGGTCATCAAGGCTTCATCCTGGGCATGCGCCAAACCGCAGACGGCGCATGCTGCGGAAAGCACTATAAGCAGAGCGAGGCTACATCTAGATGTCATGGCGGGTACTCCTTATCGGGCCATTATAGGGAGCGCCCATCAGGTCGGCAAAGATTCACGCGTAGCGCCAGGTGTATCCAATGTGCGTCAAAGGAATCGTAGTGACGTTCTGCGCAAGAGGATATGCACGGTCTCCCGGATGTACGACCCAGAGGTGTTCCAGTTGCAGGTCCTTCAGCGCGCTCTGCATGGACGGTGTGAAACTCGGCGCATCCGCGTACTTGACCTCAATTGCCCAGTTCTTGCCGCTACTCTGCCAAAAGAGATCTACCTCTGCGCCCGCGTGGGTCGACCAGAAGTAAAGCTCCTCGCCTCTCTTGCCGATCATGCGCGCGGCTGTCTCCAGCGCGAACCCTTCCCGCAATGCCCCGAGCTTGCTATGAGATGCCAAATCGCGCTCGATCATTTCGTTTCGCCCTGAATAGACTCTTCACGGACTGCCGGATGGAATGCCATTCCAAGTATCAAGAATCGGAATTGTCACGAACCCAAAAGCAGTCCGCAGGGCACACCTTCACGTTGTTCTCCGATTAGCACCGTCGAGAAGTACCGGACATTTGGGCTTGGATAATTAGCGTTTGATAGGAGCAGCCCAAAGAGGAACTAGGTAAAGACCTTGACGGAGGGGGTGTGAGCGGATTATAATACCTTTGAACGGCGGTTTAGTATGCTAAACAAGAGGCCGACCTCATGACAAAGCCCATTAATGACTCCACATACTGGCGTGAGTTCGAAAAGAACGACGTCACGCACTCCGCGGCGCACTACCTTATGGCCATTGACGCCTTGAAGGATGAATTCGGCTATGCCCGGGTTACAGATGTGTCCCGCATGCTCGAAGTGTCGCGCGGCGCAGCGTCAATGTCAATCTCCCAGCTCAAGAAGCGGGGATGGGTGACGGAAGACCCGAATCGTTTCCTCCTGCTTACCGAAGAAGGCCGGGAAATTGCCCGCCTCGTGGAGCACAACTTCCGCATCCTATCGAAATTCTTCCAGGAAGTGCTGGGCGTTTCGCCCAACGTGGCGCTTTCTGACGCCTGCAAAATGGAACACTTGATGAGCCTGGAAACAGGCCGCCGCATGGTGTGGCTCATGCGCTATATCCTGAGCGACGAGTCGCGCGCGGCAAAGATCCACGATGTCATGGCCTGCTTCAAACCGGGCTGCGAATCGGTGGAACAGTGCCCCCTGTGCGAGTCGGGTGAATGCCTTTCAGGGAACATCTCCTGCGAGGCGTACGACAAGCTGCTGGGTAGAAGTTCGCACGATTAACGGAGATGGGGCCGCAAGCGCATGCTTTAAGGCTCTGCATTCCGCTTGTTGAAGGCAGGAAACGCCAGGGCGTTTGCCGGCCGGGAGAGTTAGGATTCATGGAGGATTCGGACCTGTTCACCCTTCCGCTTACCGATTGTGGGTCGGGGGAAGAAGTTGAAGTCGTGGAGATGACCGCGGACACGGCATTATGCGCGCGTCTGAGGGAGTTGGGAATGGTTCCCGGAGCGCCGGTGCGCGTCGCGCGGGCCGGTTCTCCGATGATTCTGGAAGTGGGCGAATCGCGATTCTGTCTTCGTGGCGAAGACGCCGCGCGCGTCACCGTGCGCCCGCAGTTGCCCGCCGAGTTCCTCGAAGTACCCATACCGTCGGAGACCTCAAAGCCGCATCACTACGCCGAACGCGCGGAGTGGGTGTAGGCGCGCACAGCGGTCAACGGCAGTAACACACCCATGCACACATTGAATCAATTGCGTCCCGGCGACCGAGGCGTCGTACAGGGTCTTCTTGGGGACAGTTCGCTTCATCAGCGGCTTCAGGAAATGGGCGTCATTGAAGGCGCCGAAGTGGAAGTAGTCCGTATTGCCCCGCTGGGCGACCCTATCGAAATCATCGTTCAAGGCTATCATCTTTCTCTCCGCAAAGCGGAAGCGGCTTTCGTCGAGGTGGAACAGGGATGTTGAAGACCATGGAACCCGAATCCGGCACATCCCGTTCTGTGGGCGTTGTCGCCGTGGTGGGCAATCCCAACGTCGGCAAAACGACCTTGTTCAATGCCCTCACCGGCCTCAATCAAGTCACGGGCAATTACCCCGGCGTAACCGTGGAACGCAAGAGCGGTCAGATGAAAGCCGGGGGATGCACGGCCCAGTTGATCGACCTCCCCGGCACCTACAGCCTTGCCGCGCGCTCTCCCGATGAAATGATCGTGGTGGACGTGTTGCTCGGTCAGCAGTCGGGAGAAAAGCCCGTCGACGCCGTCTTGGCCGTGGTAGACGCGACCAACCTTGAGCGGAATCTCTACTTGGTGTCCCAAGTCAAAGAACTTGGCAAACCAATTGTCATCGCGTTGAACATGACGGACCTCGCCGAGAAGCGGCAAATCGTCGTCGACGCCGAGACCCTCGCTCGCGAGATCGGCGCACCGGTTGTTCCCATTTGCGCGCACAAACGCATCGGGATCGACTCCTTGAAGCAAGCGGTAATCGAAGCCGTGTGCCGGGGACGCTCGGATTCGATTGACGGTCCCGAGTATCCGAAAGCGCTATTGGATGAAGTGGCAGCGCTTGAGAAGGAACTCAACGCGCGCCGCGATACCCTGGGCCGGCCGGTCCAGAACATGGAAGCGTTCCGATTGCTGGTCGACCGCGGCGGATATGCCGAACAACGCTTGAAGCACCGCGTGCCCGATCTCCTGGGCGCGCCCCTCGACGAACGGCGCACGCGCGTCGGGTTCAATGGATCCCTGGCGGCGGTCGAAGCGCGCAGCCGCTACGCGTGGATCCGGCGCATCGTGTCTGCCGGCGTGCGCAAACCTTCGACTCGCATCACAACAACCTCGGACAAAATTGACACGTACTTGACTCACAAAGTCTACGGTACGCTCCTGTTCGCTTTGCTTATGGCCACGGTGTTCCAAGCCATCTTCGCGTGGGCCTCCCCAATTATGGACTTGGTGGATGCGACGTTTGGCGGACTGGGCGACTGGGTCGGCGGTCACATGTCCGATGGCGTGCTGAAAAGCCTCATCGTCGACGGTATCATCGCGGGCGTCGGAAGCGTGGTCATCTTCGTCCCGCAGATCCTCATCCTTACCTTGTTCGTCGCCATTCTCGAAGACTGCGGTTACATGGCGCGCGCCGCGTTTCTGATGGACCGGCTGCTCAGTAAGTGCGGTCTATCGGGCCAATCGTTCATCCCGCTGTTGTCCAGTTTCGCGTGCGCAATTCCAGGCATCATGGCCACGCGCACCATCGCCAACCGCCGCGACCGGTTTGCGACCATCCTCGTTGCTCCGCTGATGAGTTGTTCGGCGCGCTTGCCGGTCTACACGGTAATGATTGCCGCGTTCATTCCCGCGCACAAAATCGCGGGCGGCCTCATCGGCTTGCAGGGACTGACGCTATTCCTCATGTATTGCCTTGGAATCACCATCGCCATCCCCGTGGCTTGGATCGTGAAGAAAACCTTGCTCAAGGGCGACACCCCGCCGTTCTTGCTGGAATTGCCTTCGTACAAGCTGCCGCAGTGGGGCACCGTGGGCCGGAAAGTCTACACGCAGGGCCGGGAGTTCCTGTGGCGCGCGGGCACGATCATTCTCTCGATCAGCATCATCGTGTGGGCGCTTTCGTACTTCCCGCATTCGCAAAGTATCACGCAAGAGTTCGATCAAAAGCGCGCCGCGCTGGAACACGCCGTGATGAGCGATACGGAACGCGAAGAGGCCGTCAAGGCGATTGACAACGAGGAGAGTGGCGCGCACATCCACAACAGCTATCTGGCAGCGATGGGTCACGCAATAGAGCCGGCGGTGGCCCCGCTGGGATGGGATTGGCGCATCGGCATGGCCGCCATCTCGTCGTTCCCCGCGCGCGAGGTCGTCATTGCGACCATGGGCACCATCTTCTATATCGGCGGCGAAGTCGATGAGAATTCGGACAATCTTCGGACTGTGCTTCAAACTGTGGAGCGCCCGGACGGAACAAAACTGTTCAACATCCCTGTCGCGCTGTCGATCATGGTCTTCTTTGCGCTGTGCTGTCAGTGCGGCGCCACGCTTGCCATTATCCGCCGCGAGACCCGCTCGCTCCGGTGGCCGCTGTTCACCTTCGCCTATATGACCACGTTGGCTTACGTCGGCGCGATGGTCACATACCACGCGACCACGTGGATGGGGTGGGGGGCATAGTCATGGAACTTGCCGTTGCCCTCATCATCGTTGCAGCAAGCGTGGCCTATGTCGTGTGGTCGGTAAGCCGCACGCTCAGCGGCAAGTCCTGCCATTGTTCAGGCTGCGGGGCCAACGAAAAGCAAGAGACTTCCCGATAGCCGTAGATTTACACGGACCGCCACGGACTCACACAGACGAACAAAGACTGACACGGACCGGCACAGAGTCTGACAGACTCACGACGAGAGACTCTTCCGGATACAACTCCTACCTGCTTATCGTCTTTGTTGTCATTGCTGTCCCTGCTGTCCTTTGATCCCAGCCTTTACCGCAACGACGCTTCTTTCGCGGCCACGGCCTTGAGATCCTCGTAGATCGCCCGTGCGGCCGCGACACGTTCCAACAATGCCGGACCCTGTTCCGCAAGCAATTTCTTCACGCGCTTGCCTTCGAGTTCTCCGCGCTTGTCTTTATCGACAGCCTCGGCAACGATGGTCTCAATCTCCGCCAGGCTCGCCATGCGTTTCGCGATGAGGTCATCCACCGCATCGTATTTCCAGAAACGCAGCCCTTTGCGCACAACGTAGATCGGCGTGGTATGCGCCCGCGATCCATCGCTGCCTTCGGCGCGCGCCGCGATCCAGAACCCGTTTCCGGAGGGTATCGTGCAGTCGATGCTCAATTCGGTCTTGTTGGGATCGGCGGACTGTTCGCGCTTAAAGGTGTCACCGAGCACAACGAGTTCCAGCGCCGTGGGCGTCGCATACTCGCCGCTGTCCCACGCCTTGGCGTGAACCTTCAGTTCCCGCTCTCCATCGATCTCCATCTCGTCGCCGGGAAGGGCTTTGTCCACCGTCAATTCAAGCATCACCCCATTGGTGACGAATGTCCGTCCTTTGCCGACGGCGTCAAACCAGCGGTCGACCGTAAATTTCTTCTTCCCGAGATAGGCGTATGCGCGCACCTCGCCGACCGTGCCGCCCCACGGCACGTCGCTGCCCGCCGATGCCGTCACCTTATACCCCAGGTTGAGAAAGTCATAGTAGATGTCCGTGCCCAACGCCGCGAACTGCAGCAATTCGACGAAATCGACTTTCCCCTTGGGGATGTTGAGAGTCATGTCGCGGTGAACGTAGAAGATTCCGGAATTCACGTGAGCGTAACCGGAAAGCCCGCCTTGCCGCTGCACTTCATCAAAGACGGTGTCGTACAGATAATACTGGCCCGTGTCGCGAATCATGTCTTTGATGTTCATGTGCAACGTGTGGCCAAGCTCATCGTGGGTGCGCGGACACTCCTGGCCCGGCGACAACACGTAGGTGCCGTCCTGCACGCGGTACTTGGGACCAAACCCGCGTTGCTCAAACCACGTACGATAGATGTCCCCCATCTTGACGACGTTGGCGACGTGAACGTCCTCCGCTTTGATCCAGGTCATAAGCCGCCGCGCGTCCGAGTCGCTGAGAATCTGGCAATGCACGTGGTCGTCGCCGGAATACCAGCCCCGCTTCGTCATGTTCTCCCACCGCCGCAACCGGTACGTTCGCTCCACGGTCTCACACGATGCAATCGCGACCGTGTCGAATACCGGCAAGTGCTCGATACCCAGATGGACCACGACCTCGTACTCGCCCGGCGACACCGTCGCGTCGAAAGGACCCGGCACACACCAGCATGACCCCGCCAGTTTTCCCGGCAAGTTCGAGTTGCGCCGCGCGGTTGCCATTCCTTGACTATCGAACAGCGGCCCGAAATCCACGGCGTTCGGCGGCTCGACAAAATGCTGATCGGACTTCCGCACGATACGAACCATCGCGGGGACCGGCTTGCCTGTTGCTTCCGAGAGGACGCTTATGCGCAATGTTCCCGGGGCCTGCGACGTGATGGTCAGCGGAAGCAGCGTCTTTTTCTCACTGTCTTCGACGGCGAACTCAAGTTCTGCCTGCGTCTTCAGCAAAGGGACGTGCGTGAAGTTCAGCAATACCCACGTCACGCAACCCGGCTTTACCTTAACCTGCAAATGCGGATGCGACACCTTTGAGAAATCGAAATCGACGCGCGCGCACCGTTGCGGGCCATCTCCCGCATCCACACGAAACAACATCACCCCTGCATCGCCCGGAAACGCGGGCGGCGTCGTTGCCGGAAGAACCGTGTACGTCTCGCCAAAACCGATTGGCAGCTTACCGGGGCACGCTTCCAAAAGTTCCTGCAAGTGTGTCGCCATCCGATTGCGCCGTTCCATCGCGGCCGTCTTGCCTGCCTCATCGTTGGCCTGGTTATACGCGTCCTGCGACTCGCGCAGCTCGCGGTTCACCGCGTCCAATTCTCCTTGGACCGCCCCATCGAACAGATGTTTCCCGGCACGTGACAGCTCGCCGGTCATGTCGGTGGCGCCCTTAAGCACTTCATCGAGCGCAAAACACGATGAACCTGCAAGGAAGGCAAGAACCAGCGCTATCCGTCTCATGGGCATTCTCCTCGTGTGCGGCGACCACTCGCCGCGAGTTACTTGCGAAACGCGGTACACGTCCAATGCAAAAACCGCTTGTCTCTTCCGTCATCCAGACGCAAGGCGGTACCTGATTGCTTGGCAACCAAATTAATGCCGCTGCTGTCTTTCACGCGCGCTTGAAGCATCGCAGGCTTGGCTTCCCAAAGGCGATCTTCCAGTTGGATATCGCTGCCTTTGTTCAACGTCGCGGGCGTTCGCGCGAACAAGAAGATTCGAAGGAGATGGGGATGCTCCTCCAGATCGCTCGAATCGTAGAAATCCAACTCCGGGTCATACAGCGGAACCAACCGCACTTCCTCGTTGTCGACGCGAAGCGCCACGCGCTTCGCAACGTCCGCGAGGACCTGGTTGAGATAGACTTTCTTTTCCTCATCCGAAAGGACCGCATCACGATTCGTATCCATGATGCGACGCTCATCCTGCGAATCATGCGAGTTGAACGAGATTTCAAGCGTAATGTCGATGTTCTCGGGAGTGACACTCACAACGGCCGCATGCTGAACATACCGCTCAAGCGAATCATGGGCATTGACCACCGACGGCGCGACAACCATCGCAATCCCGCATACCCACACAACACCGCCCGACCTCATGCCGCCTTCTCCTTGCATCGCCCCCGAGCCAGTCTAGGCACCACCGCGAAACGTGTCAACCGCTTCCGCCATCCACCGCTCTCCGAACAACGTGTGGCAGGCATCCTGCCTGCCTCTTTCATACAAGCGTGGACGCTACCAAACCGCAACCACGCTGTGGCGGGGACTCCTGACCCAGCCACTCTTACGACCACGCTGTGGCGGGGTCTCCTGACCCCAGCCACTCTTACGACCGTCAGGTCTCCATTCCACTACAAGTCTCACAACGCTGTGGCGGGGTCTCCTGACCCCAGCCACTCTTACGACCGTCAGGTCTCCGTTCCACTACAAGTCTCACCACGCTGTGGCGGGGTCTCCTGACCCAGCCACTCTTACGACCGTCAGGTCTCCATTCCGCTACAAGTCCTGCATGACGACAACTGCATTGTTCGCCGATCGCGGGCGCTACCGAACTGCAGCCAACGAGGCTACGTTACGCCAGCTTGTCATCCTGAGTCCGCCTCAGGCGGACGAAGGACCTAGCTTGAAACATTACCGCAGAATCCCAATCAGAAGCGCGCGGCTTCCAGTTTCCCCAAATCCGGGAACCCCCCGTTCGGTCTGCGCTTCTTCGGGTCGTACCACGTCTTCCACATGGGATTCTTATCGCCATCCTCGCGCGTCTTTAAATGCGCGCGAAGAATCCGCGCCGCTTCGCGAAGATGCGCGTTGGCATTCTCTGTAGACGTGTCGCGTCCCCACGCGAGCAACGCCTTCTGCAGCTCCAAATGCAACGCCACGGTCTCGGCAAACACGCGGATCGGCAACACAACGTGGTCGTGGCAGAAATGCGCCTGGTCCTTGGCTGCCTGATCGGCCTGTTCAGCCTCCTGCAACGCCGCGCGAAGCGTCTCCAGCCGCGCTTCTGTGTCCTTTACCGACTTCTCAAGCGCCGCCAGATCTGCCGGAACCTCTTTCGCGAGACACGCCTTCTCCGCGGCCACGACTTCGTGGATCAGGCGGACATAGCCTTCGCCGCTGACTTCATGCAGCAGGTCGAACGCGCGGACCACGTGCGGAGCCGCAGCGTCCCCAAAGTAACGCGCGGCCCACTGCCGGAAGAAGGCGTCGCCGTCGAAGGATTCCGGCGCATACGTGGCGCGCGAATAGGCTTCGAGGTTGAGGATGAAATGGCGAAACGTCTGCCCGTTAACGAGACAGTACTCCGCGGCTTCGTGCGTGAGGAGCAGTTCCTTCATGCTCTGCTCAATGCGCCGTGGATAGGGGTCCTGAACCACGTGATTCAGCCAGAACCCCGCGTGCATGTACGTGCCGAATCGATAGCCGCGCTTGTCCTTCGGGAAGGGTTTGAACAGCCCCCAGCCGTTGTTCGGCCACAGAAGGATGTAGTCCTTCGGAGGCCTAAACGCGCCCGAGGTCCAAAGGTCCTGCCCGTGCGCGTACAAATCGCACAGGAGCGTTGCGCGGGGATTGTGCTCCAACACCACGTCGCGCAAGGCCGTAAACGCCTCCGTCATCACCGCGCCCGTGTCTTCACCGCAGGCGCTCTTGTATTGGCAATCCCAAATCTGGCTGCGCGGACGGTCTAAGAAGAGGTCGGCCTTGCCGATCGGCGAATCCTTCATGTAGTACTGCCACGTTTCGATCCAGCGGTGCTTGTACTTCGACCAGCAGACGCCCTCTTCTTCGGTGATGTGCTTGAACTCCCAGGCAAGATACATGGGGATCTGCACCATGATCCCTTTTGAGTGGGCGTAGTCGATCACCCAATCCAGCAACTCCAGATCGGTGTGGTAGTCGGGCCGCAACTTGATGTAGTCCTCCCAGAGAAAGAACTCGCTGCGCCCCAAATGGTCGTGCAGGTCGATGGCGTTGTAGCGCGTGCGCGCCAGCGTGTCGAGCACGCCCTTCCAGGTCGCTTTGTCGAACTGGAGATACGGCTGCGTCATGTTGGCCAACTCATCATCGTCGTTGTCGAAATAGCAAAGTATGGGAACCTTGGGGGGCGCAACGGTGCGGTCGAGCGTCTTGGGAAGAAACTCGGGACGCAGCGCCGGCGAGTAGTCGGTGAAGTACTGGTAGGGGTCCACGCCAAGCACGTCACGCGAGAAGTCGTAGACGACGTTTTGCGCCCCTTTGGCGTCGCTGCCGGCAAGCACAACGAGCGGCCCCAGCCCCGGGCGCTCAATACGCTTCATGATGCCGCCCTGGCTGCCGGGCATATCCCGCGAGATCTCAATCTCGCCGCGGTCGGCCAACATGCTCACCCATCCGCACGACGCTGGGGTACCCACGAGGTAGACCGCTCCTTCGTCGCGATTTCCGGCGCTCTCTTCATGAAGCGCGACTGGAACGCCTACGACTCTCTCGAGGTCGGCCTTCAGATCTTCGCAAGCGTTTCGTTCCAAGGGAGTTGCGTTAGCGCCATAGACTACGGTGTGCTTCATGCTGCGGACCTTCCAAAAAAATTGTCATTACATTTGGCATAGGGTAAGCATTGGCACGCCAAAGGTCAACAGCCATCTGAAAGCCATCTGAAAGGAGCCGGGGAACTGTCAACTACGGAAAGGGCAGAACGGGTCCCGAGGCTGGCCAAGTCGAACAGACTCTCCGTTTCCGGTACCATTCGCTATCCGAAATAAGGTGAAGGGCATCATGTCACCATCACTGGAACATCCATATGCCGTCCTAAATGCCTCCGGTTACCGATCCGTTCGAATTCTGCAGCTTACGGACTTCCACAGCGACAAGGGAGACGAACCGGCGGAGCAGACCTACGCCGACGTGCGTGCCATCGTGGACCACACACAGCCATCCCTGCTCGCGGTGACGGGCGACATCTGGTGCTGCGACGACGACGCGGAGCGAGCGCCGTTCGTCATGCGGCGCGACCTTGCCTTCGTGGAGTCGCTGGGCGTCCCCTGGGCGTTCACGCCGGGCAATCACGACCATCCGGACACCGTTGCCGAAGCGTTGGCACGCAGCGCGGCATCCCTGGGAGCGTCGTTGCCGTTGGGGAACGGCGACGGAGACTATCGCGTGGAAGTGCAGGCGGAGGGCGTCGCGTGTTGGGACATCTTCTTCCTGAACTCGCGCGCCCGGTCCCTCGCGCAAGAAGACGTCGCGTGGTTGGAGCACGAATCGAACCGCCTGCAACTACTACGCGGCCGCGCGATTCCGGCCATCGCGTACTTCCACATTCCGCTGAAGCAATACGAGTCCGCGCGGCTCGACGGTCGCGCGCGAGGCTATGCCCAGGAGGAGGTCTTGTATTGGGACGATGACGGCACGCTCTTCGACGGCATACGCCGCGCGGGCAACGTGCGCGCATGCTTCGTCGGGCACAGCCACGCAAATGACTTCTGGTTCGAAGAGGATGGCATCGTATTGTCGTATGGCCGCGCTGCGGGACACGGCGGTTACGGCGCGGACCGTCTGCGCAAGGGAGCCACGCTCGTGGAAATAGATACGGCTTCCGCGCGATTCGATTTCGTTACCGTATTCGCCGACGGAAGCCGTTGGAGTGCGGATTAACGCGAGCTTATTCCGTGCCGATGTTCTGGTCTACCACGGTCTTGCCCTTGGATTCGTTGGCGATTCGCACTTGGCCCTCGACAACATTCTCCGTGACAATCGCGCGCTTGACGCCTTCGCCGAGCAGTACCTGCGGCTTGTCCTCGTGGAACTCACACCCGCGCACCAGCACCGTGCCGCCAACAGCCTCAATCGCGTGAACGGGCTTGTCGCGGTGGCCCCAGTTCTGGAATGTGCAGTCGCTGAATCCGATTACGCCGGTACCATCAATCACGGCGATACGGTTGCAGGGCCCCCAGAACGCGCAATTCACGAAGCGGACCGCCCCCGAGTTGGTCTTCTCGACGCGCACCATAGTCGGGTCGGGGCCATCGAACGACACAAACTCGCCGCTCGTAATTAAGATGCCGATGGGCGACGAATTCTCGACCGACACGGCAATCCGGCAGTTGTCCGCGCCAATGCCAACGAAGTTTCCGTTCGTGACACCGGACTTGGTTTCGATGAACTGATAGCCGATGTTGTAGCCGAAGCAGAACGTGTTCAGCACATAGTGCCAGTCGCTCTTCCCGAAGATGAACGCGATTCCGTGTTCCATCTGCCACTTGAATACCGGCGTGTTCAACGACCACCACGGGTTCCAGTGCACGTTCTCGACGCGCCCGATGTCGTAGATGTGATCGATGTAGAGGCCGATGTGGATAGGCTGTCCGTGCACGTTGCGAATGAGTACGCGCTGGTTCTGGCTGGCGTCAATGGCATTAAAAGGATTGAGCAGCTCAACATCGATCACCGCCGAGTTGTTGCCGCGCATCGCAACCGTATACGGATAAGGCGTCGGCACTTCCGCGTCGGCTTTCTGATTGGGGTAGTGTACGCACACGCCCTGCAGCACGGAGTTCGAATCCAGCGAAATGAACGGTGCGCCCTCCTCGGAACCGGCGCCTGCGCGCGGCAACAACACGGTGCCGAATACAGGCATTTCGTCGTCGCGCTTATCGCGAATGCCCGCGTGGGCAGGCGAGTACGCGAACACTCCGCGCAAGGTGACGTCCTTCGGAAACTTCAGCGAACCGTCGAATCCGAATTTGCCCGCGGGTACTTCAACAATGCCGCCTCCCACAGCCGACGCCGCCTCTAGCGCCTTCTGAAAGGCCGCGGTATTGTCGGTAGTCTCGTCAGGTACGGCTCCAAATTCCATGACACTCCACGTAGTCTTGCGGTCCAAGGCGGTCCCCTCCTTCGCCTGCGGCTCTTGGGCGGACAAAACAACGGTCCCCCATAACGCCATCAGCGAACATCCCAACACTGCGTTCCATCGACTCATGACTTTCCCCCCTTGAACCCGTGATTGTCCGTTTCTCGTATATCCGAAACAGTTGCCGAAGCAACCGGTTCCCGTTCGGCGAATTGCTCGCGAGGCTTGCGCGCCGCAATCGCCATCAGTATGAAAACCAGCGATATGATAGTCAGGCCTTGAAACAATGCAAGAGCGGTATCAACCAGACTCGTGCTATTGCGCAGCAAAACGCCGCTGACGCCCATCACCACGCACAGCAGGTAGATGAAGAGGACCGCCTGGTACTGGCCAAACCCCATCCACACCAGTCGGTGCGAAAGGTGATCGGTTGCACAATGATCGATGACCTGGCGAATAGTCCGGGTGTCGCCCCGAATAACGCGTGCGACCAGTATGTAGATGAAGTCGAAAATGGGCACCCCGAGAATCAGCATTGGAATGCTGAACGATACGACCGGATTGCGGCTCCATTCGCCCATAACACCCAATGCCGCCAGCGTGAACCCCAGGAAGAAGCTTCCGGAGTCTCCCATGAAAATGCGCGCGGGTTTTGTGTTATAGACGAGGAACCCCAAGTTCGATCCAATCAGGCCCGCCGCAAGAAGCCCAAACCACGATAAGCTGGTTTCGGTGCCGGCCGCGATGAATGCTTGCAGGGCGATCACCAAATACATCGTGGACACGATGGCGGATATGCCCCCCGCGAGCCCGTCCATGTTGTCGATGCCGTTAATCGCGCTCGTGACGCCGACAACCCAGAATATCGTCAGAAGAAGATCGATAGGATACGAACCCGCTACGCGGATTAGCACCCCGTATTGCGACATGATGACCGTCACTCCAACAAGCGTGAAGAACTTCAAGGTCGCGGGGATGCCTCCCCTGATATCGTCAATGGCGCCGACAACCAGGCAAATCGCCGATCCCAGCAACACGCCCTTCATGGGGTTGTCTCGGTAGTTGGGGAATAAGACAGCGACGGCAAACGCGATGAAGATGACGATGCCGCCACCGCGCGCCACAGGCCTCGTATGAATCTTGTTCGCGGCGACCTGGTCCAAAACGCCGAGGCGGCCCAGCAGGCGAATGGCAATCGGCATCAACGCCACCGCTACCAAGAACGCAATGCACCCAACCTGGATGTACGTTCTCGGCCAATAGTGCAATTGCTGCAGCATACCCCGCCCCTTTTGCCAACCCGCTTGCGCCGCTCATGAAAAGCAGCGCTTCACCCCATCGATGATGAACGTTACCGCGTCGTCTGTCAATGAGGGATAGATGGGAAGCGACAGGCATCGCTCGTGAACCTCGTCGGCCACGGGGAAATGCCCGCCAAGATAGCGATGCGCCGGGAGATAGACCGGACGTTTGGCCTCGATACCCTTCTCGTTGAGCGCGCGCTCCAACTCGTCGCGGCGCGGTGTCTGCACAACGTATCGGAAGTAGACGTGTCCGTCGCCCGAAGGCAAACGCAGGGGATATCCGCGAAGTGCTTCTTCGTAACGCGCCGCAATGGACCGTCTGCGCTCGATAAACTCCGGCAACCGTCGTAGTTGCACACGTCCCACCGCTGCCTGTACTTCCGTGAGCTTGTAGTTGTAGCGGCGGACGTAGCTGTCTCGGTTGTCATAGTCGCGGCGATCGCGCACATACTCCGCAATGCCGGAATCGTCCGTCAGGACCATGCCGCCCTCGCCGCCGGCGGTTATGAGCTTCGTCGCGTAAAAGGACGCTACGGCAACAATCGAATCGCCGCCCGTCGGTCCCCCGATGGACTGCGCGATATCCTCGATCACGCGCTTGTTGTCCGGCATCTGCGCGCGCGCGCCAAACAGGTGCGCCAGAATGACGCTGTGGCAGTCGACAGGAACCGCCGCCGGATCGAGATTGAAATCGTGACCCACCTCACAAAGAACCGGCTGTCCGCCTGCCAGGTCGACGGCGGTTGCCAACGAGACGCACCCGTACGTCGGCAGGGCGACGCGACTCTGTCGCGTGCAACCCAATGCCTCCAGTGCCAAGTGCAACGCGGCGGTGCCGCTGCTCGTCGCCACGCCATAGGCGCGTCCGGTAACCGCGGCGCACTCCGCCTCAAACGCGGCAACTTCCGCTCCTTGCGCCAAACGCCCGGAGGCAAGCACACGCGCGGCGGCCTCGCGCTCTTCGTGGCCAATCGTCGGAGCGCTGTGACCAATCTTCATTCCGCGGCTCGCTTTACAGCGTTGGGCCTGAAGTCCTCGCTCAGCAGCACCCGCAGCGAATCCGGACCGCAGTGAAACAGCAAATCGACGATCGACAGATCGGCTACGAACGCGCCATGCGACTGCGGATACACGGGCGCGGTCCAATGCTGCAATTCGAGGCCAATTCCCGCTGCTTCCAGTTGCGCCGCATCGAGGTATTGCTCCAACGCGTATGCGCCGCTGTAGTAACAATCGGCGCCCACGGCTTTGAGGAGATTGATCAGACGTTCGGTTGCGATTCCCGGAACGCTGAGCTCGGAAGCATATACAATACGCGTCTCGATCCCCAGGGTCTGCACATACCACGTGAGCATGTGGCGGTTGATCTCGTTGAGGCTGCTCCACTCCCTGCCGTATACGTCCTCAAAAAACGGCGCGTACTGAGCAAAGTACGGCGCCTTGCCGTAACTTTGTTTCAACGTACTCCAGTGCTTCCGGCGCCAATGTTGCGAGTTGTCTATACCAACTTCATCGAGCGTACAAGCCAGCGGCGCGTGTACGGGAACGGTCAGTATCACCGGACCGGACGGCGTCTTGACTCGATTGCGGTTCTGCCAGCCATTCTTGTTGTACTGGATGTTGTCGAGCACGATGAACACGCCGGCGCGTGCGATCTTCTCGAAGTACCGCAGCCACGGCAGATAGTGCAATTGATGAATGGAACCCAACATGCGCGCGTTTCTCTTCCTCTCAACTACATTACATCAGGTTCGCCGGACCGTTGATGACTTCGCCCGTCTTCAGCACTTGAATGATGGTCTCCGCGGTCTTGCCCGACAGAACATCGCGGGCCGTCAGCTTGTAGACTCCCGGCAGTTCGTTCAAGGCAAACGGGATGAAGGCGTTGCCCGTTCCCTCCGCACACACAACGTCTTTTGTGTAATGCCGCAACAGCGTTTCCTGGTCGCCCTGAACGAAACGAAGCTCGACGTGAATAACGTGAACTCTAGGCGTCTCCTTGCGCGCATTGACCTTGAACACCATCGGGAAGCGTTCTCCCAAAACCATACTCTTCGGCATTTCCAAATCGAGCCCCGTCACGTCATACGGCAGCGAAGCGTAGACCTCCGACATGCCCGCGCCCAGCGACATGGTCATCGACTTGGGGCGCACCACTCGCGTGCCGGTTCGCACGTTGAACACCGCGCCCGGATCGTCCAGCTTCATTTGTAGCTTCTGTTCGCCGGCATCCGGCCGCGCGATCACGCCGTAAATGCGCACGTTGCCCAGCCGGTACCCAACCACCTCTCCCCGAAACAGCCTCGTCCCTTTCTTCGCGAATTCGGCCACAGGCTCCGCTCCCCCTGCGCGCAACAGGGCGCGAAGCAGCGCGTCGCCCCCCGCGGGCTTCGCTTGCCACGGTATTACGCTGTGATTTAGAAGCGCCGCGACTCCCTGCTCGCCGCGCCGGACAAACCACACCGGAGTCTCACCCGCGGTCCCGCCCGGCGTGATTCCCTCTTGCGCCTGCAGCCCCGTCTCGGCAATCGCGCCCTCCAAGTTGGCATTGAATGTCTTTTCGTCGAGCGAAACGGAGGCCTCGCCATTGGATGGGGGAGTCCACGTCCCCGGTTTGGAAATGGCTGCCCCAAACAGAGCAGGCAACGGGTTCCCGGCCCGAACAAGGCCGTGCTCGTCGTAGACGCCGGGTGCGTACCCGGCAATCAGGCTTCCGCCCTGTTGGTGAAATTGCGCGATCGCTTCCACGGTCTTGTTGCTCAACGCGCGGGCTTTCGGAAGCACGAGAACTCGATACGCACTCAATGCCCCGTTCGCGATCTGCTCGTCGTTTACGAGATCGAATTGGTACCCCAGCCCATGGATCAGTTCCATGAACGCCAGCAATTCGTCTTGACTATGGCCACTCGATTCGCCTTCTACATAACTCAGAATCTCGCTGGCGGCATCGTCGAACAGGGCGATCCCTGAGTTCATCCTCTCGGCTTGTGCAACAAGCGAAGAGATTCCTCCCTGTATCGCTTCGATTTCCGGCAATGCCGGGGAAGGAGACGGCAACGGATTGCCATCGGGACTGAGCAGCACGTTCCGATTGGCGTATGCGCTCGACCCCAGTGCGCCTGGATACCAAACGGTTCCGAAGCCGTGCAGAACTGCGTACCACGGCTCCCATCGTTGCCACACCGCATCGTTTTCATGCGCGCCGTAGTCCAACACCATGCCAGCCGACGCATCCTTTCGCTTGAACGAGCGCACGCGCTCAACAGACACGGGATCGGGGTCGACCGTCATCCAGTCCATCGCCGGCGTCAAACGCCCCCAGTCGTATCCCTGCAAGGCGCTCGCGTTCGGATACGCGCGGAATCCGACCCACGCGCGCGGATCGACGTTGCGCAAGGTTTTGCGCGCACGTGCGTGGGTGTCTTCAAACACCGCATTCATGCTGGCGCGAAAATCTACCCACGGCGCGTAGTTCCCCGAGGTTGCCGCCGCATCGCGCAACGGCGGCCGCACGGAATCCCAATCGGGATAAGACGTCGCCCACCTCGCATTCACGTGCTCCAAGCCGCCGTACGTTTGTTGAAGCCGATTCCAATAAGCCTCCACGCATTCCGGTGAATGGCAGACATCTTCATCGTTCTTGGTGAGCGTATTCCTGCTGCCGATGGAGTAACCGGCCAGTCCCTGTGTGCGCAACGCGGTGGCCATCGAAGTGAGCGAATCCGTGTCCGACTGCACAAAGCGCGGATCGTTCAGGCAAGGCTGCCGAACCAAATCGATGGCCGGACTATCCGGAAGGTATTGCGTTACGCGAGCGAACGAACGCAGACCCGCCCGTCCCAGAACCCCCGTGGCGACTTCATTGCCGATAGTATCGACATACGTCACACCCAATTCGGTCAGCGTTCTGTACGCGTATCGCTTGTTGTACTCTGCGGAACCGTCTTCCACGACCCCCCACGCAAAGTCCCCGGGATCGATTGGGAGACGCACCGGCACGTACTCGCACGCGAAGGCCGCCTGCCTCAAATCCCAATCGCCCACTTCCGAGGTCTCTCGATCCACTGCATACGCTTCTATCTTTAACGAGGTCGTAAGCAGATCGGAAAGACTGAGCGCTACTTGCGCGACGGTTACGCCTGTATCGATGGTCTCTGTTGCGCGCGCAACCAGCCGCCCCAGCGAATCGATGGCCCGCACGTGAATCGTGCACGGCCGTGGACTCGACAGCAACGCCACTTCCACGCCGAGCGTATCCTGAGTCTGCACGAGGGGCTTGCTGACTCGGGCCTTGATGATGAATGGACGTCCTTCGACTTCGATCGCTTCCGTATGCCATTCCACGACCTTCTCGCCATCCAGCAGCCAAACATCCATGTAGAATTTGCCCGAAGTCGCTGGCGCGTACAGCCGATAGGTGCTTTCTCCCTTGTGCAGAATCGCTTTGTAGATGATCTCAAAGGGGTGCGCTCGGCCTGGCTGCCTCAATTGAGAGCGCACTAAGTAGTCGCGCTCGGCAGGTTTCCGCAGCCGAAGCTCATACGGGCGGAAGTACTGCGAACGCGCAGTCATCTGCGGCACCTGCGCGGGCTCATCCGCAATGTTGAGAGGAATTTCCGCCTCGTTCGGAGCCGCGGGCGCCAAGGCCGTAATGGACTCCACCGCAACCGCGGGCTCGCGCTTTGCCAACCACCGCACCGCCCGCGCGATTAGCGAAAGGTAGGTATCCAGATGTTCGGGCTCGGCAAGCGTCGGGTTCTCGAGCACCGGCAGCAGGCAGTGCGAAAGCGGGCGGCCACCGGAGTAGTCCAATTCGACAACTCGGCCCTCGCCGTGATGCTCAAGCACGACAAAGTCGAGCCCCTTGCGCCATTCCGGCGACAACGACTCACCAACCCCTCGCGTCACGTAGTCCCCGTCCTCCGCCGGCGTGAGCGCGTTGAGAAACTGCATCACGTGTTCAGGGGCATCATATTGATGGTTGGCGAGAAGCAAACCCGTCCCTGTCCGCACTTTCTCCGTTAGGGCGGCAAAATCTTCCTGGGGCAGCGCGTGGAAATCGAAATCCGCGGCGACGATTACGTCTATCCGGCGTTGCAGCGCGTCATGAAGGCGGGACAACGTCTCTTGGGCTGAGCATCCCGCAACGGCTGGACCCGAGTTCTCCGGTTGGCCAAGTTGCGTGTCACTCCAAAGGGAAACCGGAATCAGCTCCACGTCGAGCCGTCGTAAGAGTTCGCTGGCATCCCGCATCGTAAATCGTGGCGCGAGAAACAAGACGCGGATGGGGCCGGCGTCCAACGGTCTTCCCCACACAACGCCTTCCGCGGCGGGAGTCAGCGCGGCCCCGGCAAACGCCGTATCGCGCGGATCCTCCTTTTCGCCCCCGATTCCCAACAAAGGCAGTTGCAGAGCGTGCGCATTTAACGCGTACACAAATAACAGCAAAGATGCCGCCATCATGGAGCAGACGCGGCGCGATGTGCACATGATTCGCATTGGGTCAGTTTACGAGTCAAAGCCATTTAATTCCAACGCGGGCCGTCCAACAACGGAAGCGTTTGTGGAGAACTGCCTCTGTCTTGGCCCCAAACCCGCAAACATATTCCTCACGAGATGGCCATCTGCGTGTTCGTACTACTATCTGGCAACTTCCTCGTTTCTTTCGCGGAAGATGAGTCGCAGGCACTCTTCGGGAGACTCAACGCCGCGCCCCACTGCACCCCATGTCCTGACCGTGCCCCACTTCTCTTTAATCCAAAATCGAAAATCTAAAATCCAAAATTGCCAACCCTTTGGTTGCGGCTATGCCGCGCTAAGAGAAGTCCGGGTTATTTGCAGAAGCTCGTAAGTTAATGGCATACAACGCGGTGCATGGTGTGTTAAAGTATGACCGGCAAAAGTCTGGCCCGTAATTCGTACCGGCCTAACTGAGCGCCGGCGCAAATCGCTCTCGCGCAAGACGTTGAGGCTATGCCAGGAGGGCTTCTCGCGAACGCATTCCGTTTGCGGGGAACGGCCTTGTTGTTCGCTGCAAGTCTCGCAAACGACTGCTGGTCAGCAATGTTCGCGCGAGTTCGAGAGATACCCGGACGAGGTGCGCCGATATTGCAGTCAGGACGTAGAGGAAACTACGAGGTCTCCTTATGACGGACGAAATGTTCCTGAGCGACGACAATAAGTCGCTGCGTCGGGGGCGTCGCCGCGCACAGCGCACGGAAACGTGCAGGCCCTGCCGTATGTGGCCGAAAGATGCGGCTGAGTTGTTTACCCAAGGCGTGATCATCAACATTACGCCCTACGGAATGTGCATACGGATGATGGAGAGCTTTCCCGTGGGAACGGAAGTCTCCGTTCAATTGATGCGCGACGAACAATTCAACGAACCGCTGTCACCGCCCGTCGACGGATTAATTGTCCGCGTCGCGGACGATCCCGAGGGGTTCTTGGACCACGGGGTGCAGTTGCTGCAAAAACAGATCGAGCGGCAGGAGACTCGTCCTCTATACGCAAAGAGGTCGTCTACCCCCGCAAAACGCAGCCGCACCCGAATGCATACGATCGATATTCGGATTGGGGGAACGCCAAAGCGCCGTAAGTGAGCAGCTTCGCCGGCAAGGGGGCGGTCAGCAACCCATGACGAGGCGAAACTGAAGTGTGGAGTGTAGGATTCGCGTATTCGCACCCTGCCATCCTTGTGCAGGTTGCGGGATAGGAGGCCCGTGAAAGCGCCGAAGATCCTCGTTGTGGATGATGAACCCGATACTGTCATGCTGATTGCGCGCGCCCTCAAGACCGAGGGATTTGACGTCGTGAGCGCCTATGATGGCATCAGCGCCGTCGACTTGGCCGAAACCGAGCGACCGGATCTCGTATTGCTCGATATCATGATGCCCATGATGAGCGGGTACGAAGTCTGCGAACAACTTAAAGCTAACCCGCAAACCCAGAATATCCCGGTGCTCACGCTCTCCTCCGCCCACAGTCACGATGCCTTGGTCAAAAGCATCAACGCCGGCGCCGCCACCTTGGTCCTGAAACCGTTTACGCCCGCGGAACTCGTGGCCCAGATTCGGCGTCACTTGCCCGCCTCCCAGGAGTAGCCCTGCGACCGTGCCGTAATTTGCAGCGCCGGAACGCCGTCGCAAATCGCTCACGTGCAAGACGTTAGAGTTATGCCATGAGGACTTCTCGGGAACACACTCTGCGTACGTAGGACTACCTTCCCTTTCGCTGGAAGGCTCGTGTACGCAACGGTCGCCCGACGCGTCTGGGTGCGTTTGCGGGAATTCCAGACTATGCAAGCGATGCAGGTGTCAGCGTAGACCACTGCTTTTCCCCCACAGACGGCTCCCCTCGGTTTCAAAGCAAAACAGCCGGTCACGATTGGGATAAAGGGGTCTCAATCTGTGAAAAAAGCCTTGCTAGAAAGAAAGACGTGTGCTATAACATCCAATGAAGAGACGCCGTGGGGGCGTCTGGTGTTCGTGACTATTGGTGTTGATTGCTATCAAAGTCCTGCTTGACGTGAATCCTACCTCAATGCTCATCCTTGGTCAATCCTCTACCACAGTAGTCCTGAACCCGTGGAATGTCTTTTGGTTTAAGAAAAGGAAAAGGATCGCGTGATGAACATTTATGTGGGCAATCTGCCGTACTCCACAACAGAGGAAGAGCTGAGGCAAAACTTTGAGGCGTTCGGCCGGGTTGACTCCGCGCGCGTCATTTTCGACAAGTTCACGAATCAGTCCAAAGGATTCGGTTTTGTCGAGATGCCGAATGCAGCAGAAGCTCAGGCAGCAATCAGCGGGCTTGATGGCAAACAACAGGGTGGCCGTTCGCTCCGCGTGAACGAAGCCCGACCGAAGACTGAAGGTGGCGGCGGCGGCGGACGCGGCGGAGACCGCGGCGGCTATCGCGGACGCTAAGTCCTCATACCCCATATAAACAGCAATCAAGCCACCCGGCGGAGATTTCCCCGGGTGGCTTTCATTTGATACGTGCGAACGCCGCTCGATCGCCTGTACACGGTAGGCAACAACTCCCCGGATTTCTCACGAACACTCTTGATCCCCTTTCGTAACCAATGCGTTCGCGAGAAATCCTCATGGCATAACCTTAACGTCTTGCACGTGAGCAATTTGCGTCGGTGCTCAATCGTGCCGGTGCAAATTGCGGACTTCCGGCCAACCCGAAGCCGCGAAATGGGGTCCCGCGTTTCTGTCAAAATTCGGACCAAAAGGACCCTTACATCAGCCCGAGATTGGATAGTCGGCTTGAATTCTACGGCCAATTGTGTTATTCCATCGCTACCCAAGCCTAACAGACCTCCTAAGATGTCCCGGTACACAATCCCAAGTCCAACGGTGCATCCAGGAGTTATGTGCAAGGTGTTGACGCAGCGTCAGCGGGTGTCCGGTCCGTCGGGAACGGGCAATGACGGCGGCGTCACTCGTTCAATTGGCACGGCATACGAGTCCGCACGTTGGGGAACGGGACAGTTCGCGGATGGGGCCGCGTACCGCGGACCGTATGACAGGGGCAAGTGACCGGCAAATTCGGGAAGTTTTCAACGTATGAAGATACATCCTACGGCCATCGTCGATCCCAAAGCGGAGTTGGACGAGGGCGTCGAAGTTCAGCCGTATAGCATTATCGGACCCCACGTCCGCATCGGCTCTGGCACCGTGGTCGGCCCGCATTGCGTGATCGACGGCCGGACCATCATCGGAAAGAACAACGTCTTCTTCGCGGGAGCGCAGATTGGCGTCCGTTGCCAGGACTTGAAACACAAGTCGGAATTCATCGGACGCTGCGAACTGGGCGACGGCAACATGATCCGGGAATACGTCACCATCAGCGCCAGCACCATGAGCAGCTACGAGGACGAGCACCGAATCACCACCATCGGGAACGGTTGCCTCCTCATGGCCAATTCTCATGTCGCGCACGACTGCTCGTTGGGCAACAACGTCATCATGGCCAACAGCGTTGCGCTGGCGGGGCACGTGCGCGTCGAAGACCGGGCCAACATCGGCGGCCTCAGCGCCGTACATCAGTTCTGTGTTGTGGGAACCATGTCAATGGTCGGCGGAATGACGCGCATCTGGCACGACGTGCTGCCGTATATGCTGGTGGACGGAAACCCGGCCCGATGCTGCGGTCTGAACGTCGTTGGCCTCAAACGGAATGGCCTGACCGACGAGTCCCGCGCCCGCATCAAGGCAATGTACAAGATCCTGTATCGTTCGGGCCTCAACACGACCCAGGCCACGCACGAAATTGAAGCCACCGTGGAAGATAGCGACGAACGCAGCTATCTCCTGGACTTCATCGGCAAGTCGATTCGCGGCATCACGCCGTAACCATAGCGGCCTGACCGGCCGCAGGAACGTAAACCCGGAACACTTCGTGGCGCCCGCCTGAAGGACACTCGTATGAACACCGTTCGCGCCGGCGTGGCCGGCGTAGGCCACCTCGGCTATCACCATGCCCGCATCTATGCCTCATTACCCAACGTCAAGCTCGTAGGGGTTGCCGACCCTGACGAAGGCAAGAGGACAAAAGCCTCCGAAGACTTTCAGACAAAGGGTTTCGACTCCATTGAAGCCCTGCTGGAAGCGGGAGTCGATGCCCTGTCGATAGCCGCCCCGACCAGCTTTCATCATGCCGTCGCATTGAAGGCGCTCGAAGCGGGTGTCGATATCATCGTGGAGAAGCCCATTGCGGCCTCGGTGCTGGAAGCGGAGGAGATCGTTGCCGCCGCCAATCGCGCGGGACGTCTGCTGCAGGTCGGGCACATCGAACGATTCAACGGCGCGGTCGTCGCCCTGATGGATGCGGTCACTCAACCGCGCTTCATCGAATGCCACCGCCTGAGCCCCTATCCCAATCGCGGAGACGACGTCAGTGTCGTCTTGGACCTGATGATTCACGATCTCGAAATTGTGCAGGCGCTCGTCCGCTCCGAGGTGGCCTCCGTCGATGCCGTGGGTGTTTCCGTATTCTCCGGACTGGAAGACATCGCAAACGCCCGCATACGTTTTGCGTCGGGTTGTGTGGCCAATATCACAAGCAGCCGCGTGTCCATGGAGCGCATGCGCAAGATCCGCATCTTCGCCGAAGACATGTACGTCTCCACCGACTACAGCGCCCAGGAAGTCATCGTTTACAAAAAGAAGGCCGGTAAGCTCGAGCCGGGCATGTCGCCCATGGAGCTCATTACGGTCGAACCCTTGGAAGTTCACAAGGACGAACCTCTAAAACGTGAGCTGGCGTCTTTTCTCGATTGTGTGCGCACGCGGCAACGTCCCGTCGTAACCGGCGAAGACGCCTTGGCCGCATTGCGCCTGGCTACGCGTGTCGTCGAATCCATTCGGAAACCATCGTGACTCGAATCTATCTGTTCGCAGGCGAGACCTCGGGAGATATACACGGGGCCAATCTGATTCGCGCCCTGCGAGAGGAAGATCCCTCCGTCGAATGCGCGGGCGTAGGCGGGCGTCAGATGGCCGATGCGGGCATGCGGCTCGATTTTAATCTCGCGGAACACGCCATCATGGGGTTTGTCGAGGTCGTTCGGCATTTGGGATTCATCCGCACGCTCTTCAACGACACCGTGGCGCGCTTGGAACGGGAACGCCCCGATTGTCTTGTGGTGGTGGACTACCCGGGGTTTAACATTCGGCTCGCGCGCGAGGCAAAACGATTGGGCATCCCGGTCGTTTGGTACATCAGCCCCCAGGTATGGGCTTGGAAAAAGGGACGCGTGAAGACCATCGCTCAAATCGTTCGAAAGATGCTCGTCATCCTTCCGTTTGAGGAAGCCATCTATCGGAATGCGGGTGTGTCGTGCGAATACGTGGGGCACCCCCTGGTCGATCACCTGGCCTCATTGACGCTGACTGGCCAATACCGCGACGGGCTGACCATCGGCCTGCTGCCCGGAAGCCGGGAACAGGAAATCGGTCGCCTGCTGGGTGTGATGATTGGCGTCGCCCGTGGTATACGTGACAGATATCCCCATGCCCGGTTCGTTGTACCGTGCGTAGATGCGGAACGCGAAACGCAAGTTCGTGCCATGGCCGGGGATTTCCCTCTTGAGACGACGGTCGGAAAATCCTACGAAGTGCTCGGCGGCGCCCGATTCTGTCTTGTCGCGTCTGGTACGGCTACCGTCGAAGCGGCGCTCCTGGGCGTGCCCATGATCGTGATGTACAAGGTGGCCCCCGTCACATACGCCTTGGCGCGGCTGCTGGTGCACGTCGAACACATCGGTATGGTGAACATTCTGGCGGGAAAGCGAATCGTGCCCGAATTCATACAAGGCGCGGCAACCGCGGAATCGATATTGCCCGAAGCCCTCGCATTGCTCGAAGACGGACCCAGGCGGAACCAGATGATTGAAGATCTCAACAAGGTGCGCGTCCAAATCGGAGGCCCAGGCGCCAGCAAACGCGCCGCATTGGCCGTCTTAGCGGTCGCGCGGGATGCCACCCGTGGCTGACAGGCTCTTCCTCATAGACGGCAGCGCGTTCGCCTACCGGGCGTATTTTGCGATTCGCAATCTCACCAACTCGAAAGGGGTCCCCACCAACGCGGTGTACGGGTTTGCGCGCGTGCTGATCAAAATTCTGCGCGAACACGATCCCAGCCATATCGCGGTGGTGTTCGACGCCCCAGGCAAGACGTTCCGCGACGATATGTATGCCGAATACAAGGCGACGCGTCCGGAGACCCCCGAAGACCTCCGCGCGCAATTCCCGCTGATGCACGAGGTCGTGAAGGCATTCAACATCCGGTTGCTCATGGAGCCGGGAGTTGAAGCGGATGACGTCATCGGAACGCTCGCGCGCCAGGGAGCCGAAGCGGGTTTTAGCGTGGCCGTTGTGACCGGCGACAAGGACATGCTCCAGCTCGTGACCGATTCCGTTACCGTGTTCGATCCGAACAAGGAAGACGAAGGCCAATGGATCGGTATCGATGAGGTTAGAGAGCGCTTTGGCGTGCCCCCCGAGCGCGTGGTCGAAGCACTCGGCCTTATGGGCGACACCGCCGACAACGTTCCCGGCGTGCGCGGCATCGGACCCAAGACCGCGCGTACCCTCCTCGAAAAATACGGCACCATCGAGGGCATCTACGCACACATCGACGAGATCTCAGGCAAGCAAAAGGAACGCTTGCTGGAAGACCACGATCAAGCAATGCTCAGCCGCAAGCTCGTAACCATCAAGACCGATGTGCCGCTGGAGGTCAGTATTGAGGACTGTGCGCGGCGCGACGCTGACCGCGAGAAGCTAGTCGAAGTGTTTGGCAACCTCGAGTTTCAATCGTTGCTCCAGGAGTACCTGCCCGAAGCGGCCACCGTTGAGGAACTCGACTACCGTTTGATTCTCACAGAAGACGAGCTCAAGACGGCCATCGCCGAAATGCGGGCCGCCGGTGAATTCGCCGTCGATACGGAGACGACGCACACCGACCCGATGCGCGCGCACTTGGTCGGCATATCGCTGAGCTGCAAGCCCAATACTGGCTACTACATCCCGCTGGGGCATTCCCTCATGGCGATGTCCGTGCTGGCCAACACCGGGCGACCCGCCGAGCAGATACCAATGCAGCGTGCGCTCGATCTCTTGCGTCCGCTTCTTGAAGACGAATCGATCGGGAAGATCGGCCAGAACATCAAATACGACCTGATTGTGCTCGAACGCGCCGGGGTCCAAATTCGCGGAATTCGCCTGGATACGATGGTTGCATCCTATTTGACAGACCCATCCCGGCTGAGGCATAATCTAGACGAAATCAGTCTTCACTACCTCAAGCGCAAGCTCATCCCTATCTCCGACGTAATCGGCAAGGGATCCAAAACCATAACCTTTGACGAGGTTCCCGTCGATCAAGCCTGCGCGTACGCGAGTGAAGACGCCGATGTGACAGGACGGCTGGGGGATACGTTCCGTCCGATCCTTCGCGAACGGGGACTGATGGACCTGTTCGAACGCGTCGAGCTTCCATTAATCGGCGTGCTCAAGCGGATGGAGATGACGGGGGTTGCGATTGACCTCGACGTGTTCGCGGGTCTGCAGCGAGAAGTTGAAGGGCGGCTGCGGTCCCTGGAAAGCGAGATATATGAGGCGGCCGGTGAGCCGTTTCAGATCAATTCCCCCAAGCAATTGCAGGAACTTCTGTTTGGAAAGCTGGGGCTCAAACCGCTCCGGAAAACGAAAACGGGATACTCGACAGACGTCGAAGTCCTTGAGGAGTTAGCGAGGGAGCATCCACTCCCTGAGAAGATCCTGGAGTACCGCACATTCGAGAAGTTGCGGAGCACCTACATCGAGGCGCTTCCCAAACTGAGACATCCGGAAACCGGGCGTATTCATACGTCGTTCAATCAGGCCGTTGCGGCGACAGGCCGCCTGTCCAGCAGCGACCCGAATCTGCAGAATATCCCGGTTCGGACCGAAATCGGCAAGCGCATTCGAGAGGGATTTGTTCCAGGCGACCGGTCCCACAGATTAATCTCTGCCGACTATTCACAAATTGAATTACGGATTCTGGCCCACCTGTCCGGCGACGAACATTTGCGCGAAGCCTTCGAACACGACGCGGATATCCACCAGGAAACAGCCGCGCGAGTCTTCGACGTGATGCCCCAATTGGTCACACCGGAAATGCGGCGGCAAGCCAAAGCGGTCAATTTCGGCGTCGTCTATGGAATCAGCGCGTTTGGTCTTGCCCGCAACCTAGGTATCGCAAACGCGCAGGCCGCGCGCTTCATCGAGCAGTATTTCGCGAAGTATCCACGTATTCAGGAATGGATTGCCGAAACGCTGGCTAACGCCGCCGCGGATGGATACGTCACGACATTGCTCAACCGGCGCCGGTATGTGCCGGACTTGACCAGCAGCAACGTGGGCGTCAGGAAAGCCGCGGAACGCGTCGCGATGAACACGCCCGTGCAGGGCAGCGCGGCAGACATCATCAAACTGGCAATGGTCCAGTTGGACGAAGTCTTGCGGGACTCGGAAGCCCGAATGATTTTACAAGTGCACGACGAATTGGTCGTCGAAGCTCCAGCCGATACGGCGGACGAGACGGCCCAAAAGATGAAAACGATTATGGAAGGCGCCGTTACCTTGAGTGTTCCTCTGAAGGTAGACGTTGGGGTAGGCGCGAATTGGGCGGAAATACACTGAGGATTACTGGGGAGAATGAAAAGGAACCAAAGGCCTGTGGGCCTATTGTCGCTCGGGGCGACGAAAGGATGTTGAATGGCTGAGAGAACTATGCACGACCGACCCCAATCGAAATCGCACAATCGCATGAGGCGTCCCGGACAAGGCGGCGGTGGGCGCGGCCCAGGCGGACGCCCTAATCGCGACCGCCCCCGGAGCCACCAACCCGTGTTGGATGTCGCCAACGAGTTGGAAGGCGAGAATGGCGAGATGATCGAACGGACGGGCCCCGAACTGTCCATCGCCGATCTCAAAAAGATGACGATGGCAGAGCTCTTCGAAGCCGCGCGCCAACTGAACGTCGAAGGCTACAGCGGCATGAAGAAGCAGGATCTCATCTTCCGAATCCTGCAACAGGGCATCGAAGCGACAGGGTCGTTGTACGGCGAAGGTACGCTCGAAATCCTCCCCGATGGATTCGGGTTCCTGCGCTCGGGTTCGTATTCGTACCTGCCCGGCCCCGACGACATCTACGTGTCTCCCTCTCAAATCCGCAAGTTCGGCCTGCGTACCGGCGATACCATTCAGGGCCATGTCCGTCCGCCAAAAGAAGGCGAACGCTACTTCGCCTTGCTCAAAGTCGAGGCGGTCAACTACGAAAGCCCGGAAGTCGCCCGCGAACGCGTCCTGTTCGACAACCTGACGCCGTTGCATCCCAACGAACGGCTGCGCCTGGAAACCGAACCCAAAGAAACGGCCATGCGCATCATGGACCTGATCTCTCCCATCGGTAAGGGCCAGCGCGGATTGATCGTGGCCGCGCCGTTTACCGGAAAGACCGTGCTGCTGCAGAAGATTGCGAACAGCATCACCATCAACCACCCCGAAGCGCACGTGATCGTGCTGCTCATCGACGAACGCCCCGAAGAAGTGACCGACATGTCGCGTTCGGTGAAGGGCGAAGTGATTGCATCGACATTCGACGAACCGCCAGAGCGCCACGTGCAGGTCGCCGAGATGGTGCTCGAAAAGGCGCGCCGTCTCGTCGAGCACAAGCGCGACGTGGTCATTCTGCTCGACTCGATTACGCGCCTCGCCCGCGCCTACAACGTCATCGTGCCGGCCAGCGGCAAGGTCTTGTCGGGTGGTGTCGACGCAAACGCACTGCAACGTCCAAAGCGCTTCTTCGGCGCGGCGCGCAACATCGAAGAAGGCGGCAGCTTGACGATTCTTGCGACGGCCCTCATCGAAACCGGCAGCCGCATGGACGACGTCATCTTCGAAGAATTCAAAGGCACGGGCAATATGGAAATCCACCTTGACCGCCGCCTGATGGAGAAACGCGTGTTCCCGGCCATCGACGTGCTCAAGTCGCGCACACGCAAAGAAGAGCTGCTGGTCAACGACGACGAGTTGCAGCGCATCTGGCTCTTGCTGAAAGTGCTCAGCCCGCTCAGCGTCACCGAAGCCACGGAACTCCTGGTCGACAAACTCAAGAAGACCAAGAGCAACTCCGAATTCCTGCAGATGATGCAGAAGATGTAACCGGCACCGAAACTCAATTTACACGAGAGAGGAGGGGAGCGATTCCCTCCTCTCTTTTGATTTTGTTTGCCCTGAGAAACCCGCGCAAGACAACCATAGCTTGTTGTGGCGCGGTCTCTTCCATGGCGTGACGAGGACACGTTAGCCCCCTGCCGCAATGACTCGCCGCGTCTCATTCTCCGGAGTGCCGTAGGCACGGCAGACTCCAGCCTGGGGTGAGATTCGCGGCAACGACGCGAA
>JAIBAQ010000005.1 GCA_019695095.1 Candidatus Hydrogenedentota bacterium | reverse complement strand
TGCTACCGGAGCTGGCGGCGCCTGCTCGTCGGCAAGAGAAAACGATCCCACTACGCACACGCACAAACAACAGAAGAATAGCCGTTTCATAAGGACACCTTCTGCATGCAGCTTCTGACCAGGAACCAGATTGTTATGTTACCACAATCGGCGTGTAACGGGGCAGATCGGACCGGAGCAGGCGCACGATGGCGGCGAGTTCGCTCGAGAGTAGCGTGCTTTGTCAAGTACTCGTGGAATATAGTATTAAGAGAGCCATGTAAGTACATCGCACTCTATTTCCCAGCGATCTTCAATGTGTTCTCAATGAACAATCTGCCGGAGGTAACGATGCCAATTGAAGATGAAGCGGCTAGGCTTGAGGAACAATTATTGGCAGACCCTCGAAACGCGGAGATCCGCGGCAAAATAGTCATGTTTTACTCATTGACGGCGCGAAAGGAAAGGGATGAGGATGTCAAACGAGACGCCGCGAGAAAGGCAGCCGAACATTATCTGTGGCTAGTCGAGCACCAACCTGACGTCGAACTCCTAGAAAATCTGACATCGTTGGTCGGAAGAGATGAGAAGGCCGTGACAAAGGCGAAAGAATTGTGGCTTGAGCACGCGAAACGTGACAATGTTACTGCGCAAACGTTGGTCAATGCTGCCTCTTTTCTGCAACTACAACCAAAAGACAGGCTGCTTTCGGAGCAATTGCTTCTGCGCTCGGTGGCTCTCGATCCGAACAATGCTGCAGCTCGATTGCGACTTGCTCAGTTCTACATAACAGGACCGCCGCCCCAGCCTGAAAAGAGCTTGGAGCACGCGGAAGCGGCACTTCAACTCAATCGCGTTCCTGAATATAAGGAGATGCTGATCGAGATATGCGCAGTGGCTTCGCTAGAAGCTGGCAACTTGACCAAGGCAGCACACTACGCAAATGAACTGCTCGAAGTCCTGCGGTCGGAATCCGGCGGAATGAAATGGAACCGTGGAAATATTCTTCACAAAGGCAACATCGTGCTTGGTAGAGTCGCATTGCGGAACGGAGACATCGCTGCGGCCAAGCATCATCTACTGGAGGCAGGAAAGACCGAAGGTAGTCCGCAACTCGGCTCTTTCGGTCCCAACATGGCGTTGGCGCGTGAACTGATAGCGCATGATGAGCGTGCGGTTGTCCTCGACTATCTGAACCTCTGTGAGCAGTTCTGGAAACTCGGCGGAGAGAAACTCTCCGAATGGAAGTCCAATGTAGAAGATGGGGTAGATCCAGATTTCGGTCCAAACCTGATCTACTGAGCGAGGAACCACGCCGCGCTCGGACATTGAGCATCAGTCGCGATTTTGTAGCGCCCGGTCTCCGCCGACACACCTGTCGGCATGCCGGGCGTCTTCTGTCGCTTGCTGGGGATGCCGCACCTTGTGGCGCAGCCGCCCTCGCTGCGATTCGGTAGCGCAGCGCTCGCCGAGCGCGGCGCGGATAACCGAGGTTTCTGTCGTGGCTCAGCACATCCAGGCAAATCCGTAAACCACGGCCAACACGCAACGGTTCAACAACTTGCTCCCCAAATGCGTAACTTTTTAACGATCTTGAGGAATAGGGACCCGGGGTGAGATTCGCGTCGATGACCTGACTCGATACTCCAGAGCGCTGCAAGCGCGAAATACTCCAGCCTGGGGTGAGATTCGCGTCCCGGACGCGAATCGAAACCCCAGGTACCAGCCCCCCACCCAACGTGAGCCCTGTAAGGGCGAAAGCAACTTGCAGGTCCGTTTCTTAGGAGATCCGTGCGCCTTGATACGAGACGCTGCGAATCCTATCATCACTCACAGTGCAAACTAACTGAAAGGCGTATGCGCTGGGTGAGACAAACAAACCCGGCGATGTCGCGTAATTTTCCTGAACATGCTGAAGCTTTCGATCTCAATCGCACGGCTCTTGTTGGCCGCTTCATCCCTAAGTATTGGGGCATTCTCTGCATTGGCAGAAGCAGAACGTGAATCGGTGACGCTGCAGGAAGTAACGCACGCGGGGCATACCTATTCGGTCGTCCGTGTCGATACCCAGCGAACCAAGCTTCGGTTGTACTGGAACAATCCCGATGGGCAGCACTTCGGCAGTCTCGATAATCTTAAGAAATGGCTCGAAGACCGAGGCGAGATCATGTTGTTCGGAACCAACGCAGGCATGTTTCGTCCCGACTATGCCCCGTGCGGGCTGCACATCGAGGAAGGCCGCATGCTCGGTAAACTCAACCTGCGCGACGGATTCGGCAACTTCCACCTAAAACCCAACGGTGTCTTCTATCTGACGGAAGAGGGCGCGCGCGTGGTTGTGTCAGAACGCTTCGATGCAGAAACAAGCACGGTGCTGTTGGCTACGCAATCCGGTCCGATGCTTGTCATTGATGGAGAGCTGCATCCCGCCTTCAAAGCCGATTCAAAACATCGCAATATCCGCAGCGGAGTCGGGGTTGTATCCCCCACGGAAATCTGCTTCGTACTCAGCCGCGACGAAGTGACGTTTCACGAATTCGGCAGTCTTTTCCGCGACGCTCTGAATTGTAAGAACGCGCTGTACTTGGATGGCGTCATATCGAGCTTCTGCGTGCCCGGCAAACTGGAGATGCCTGGCTTTGTGCCGTATGCGGGAATGCTGGCTGTCACTACGCCAGCAGATAAACCCGCTCCCTGACGAACACGCCGGCTCGCAGGCCGTCTACCGCGAGAAGATGAGACTGCCGTGCTCCGACCTCTTCTCGGGAGAAGTAAACGCCCACACGGACCGTTCATTGACCACGTTCCTGCGATTGCGCACGCAATCAAGCGTCCAGTCGGTCGCCCCCGACGACTTCACGCCGAGCGTAGAGAAGGGAATGGCAATCTCCGCCACCCAACCGGTCTGATAGAGCTTCGTCACCACTTGCCATTCCCCGTTCCAGTTCGCGTCATTGTCGCGACTATCGAACCGGGCTCCCTTAGGATTCACGAAGAACTTGTACTCGGGCTTGCCCGATGGACGTATGGCCAACTCGACAGACTCCTCATCCCACACCGGCGCTTCATCGTCGGTCATCACCGCAACCATGGTCGCGACGCGCGGTTCGCGCGCATAGACCCCAATGTACAACGTATCCGCAGTGTTGCAGACGCGTACCGTAGTCTGAGCCTCGGCAAAAGAAAGCGTCTCCGGATTGACGAAGCCGTCGATCTGCGGCTGTGCCGGCCACATCGACTCTTTGAAATCCCCGTCCAGCTTCGGGGCAACCTTGGTGTACTTGCAGACAGCCGCGGCAGGCTCTTTTGTCGCGAACACGCGGACGTTGCGCAGCACGGCGGCTTCATTGGGCGACTCCGCCGTGACGCGCATAAAACGAGAGCGGAACGGTTTGCGCAAAATCGCCGGTCCGCGCACGCCCTGCTGCGAGTTCGATTTCCACTCCTCAACCAAATCGAACTGTCCTTCCTTCTCGGACATGTCCACGCGCAAAGCCGTGGTGGAGAGCGTGTCGAAATCAATACGATAGACGGGTCCGGGACACTGAAGAAAATCGAAAATCGCCTCCGCACGGTTCTCCTTGTCACTGAAGGCCGGCGTTGCGGTGACCTCGAACAGATTAAGTCCCGCAGGCATGGGTCTCCAAGGCAGCACGGAAACTCCGAACAGGATGCCTGCCGGCACAAAGAGCCCTTGTGACTCAATCGTGCCTATGATCTTGTCTCGACGTTCTGGATCGAAGTCCGGATCGAGTTTGGCCTGGCTGTCCACCACCTCGCGCAAGTCTTTCAACACGCCGCGCGAAGGCTTCTGCGTATACTCCACTTCCAGGCGTACCCATTCCGTCAAGTTGCGGTAGAAACCGGACACTTGCGTCAGCTCAAGGTCGTTCTTAGGCAGCATTCGCTGCACGTTCTCCTCGACTTTCGCAAATGTTCGGTACTCCTCCTCCGGCTTCACACCGGCGAGCGTGCGCCGATTCAAGTGCGCTGCGATACTCGAGAGCACCTGCTCCGTCGTCGGGATCTCGAACTCGACGCCAAAGTAGTCGTTTAATCCCGCGGGCCATGCGGTCAACGGACCACGCTGCTCCTGCTTTTTCGGCGGTTTGATCTTCTCTTGCTTGGGACTGGGGACATCGAGTTCGGGGGTGACGTCTTTGGGCTCGATGGACTTTCGCATCACGCTGCCGCGATTTGCGCTCTCTTGCGCGATAGCGGGCATTGATGCAAAGACACAACTTGTCATCACTATCGCCAGCCAACCCCATACTCTCATCGTAAGTCTCCCACTAAAGGAAACGGGGGGCGCAGGTCATCGCGCCCCCCGTTGAATCGCTTCTCTTGAAGTGATCGGTCACTCTATGCCCACGTCATCGCCGTCTTCTTCTCGAAGATAAGGCACTGCTTGAGCGTTTCCACCGCCTTCTTGAGGCCTTCCATGCTGGACATCAGCGAATCCTCATGCTCAATGGATAACGTGCCATCGTATCCGACCATACGCAGCGTCGATACGAAGTCCTTCCACCATTCCAGCGAATGGCCATAGCCGACCGTGCGGAAGATCCACGCGCGGTTGAACTCGTCGCCATAGTGTTTGGTGTCGAGCACGCCGTTGACCTTGGCATTCTGCTCGTAGACTTTCGAGTCCTTCGCGTGAACGTGGAAGATCGCCTTGCCGCCAAGCGCGCGCACGGCGTCTACCGGATCGATGCCTTGCCAGAAGAAGTGGCTGGGATCGAAGTTCGCGCCCAGGTTGTTGCCGCACGCCTTGCGCAGCTTCAGCAACGTCTCGGGGTTGTACACAACGAATCCAGGATGCGCCTCGAAGGCGACCTTCACGCCGTGGTCCGCGGCAAACTTGGCCTGCTTCGTCCAATACGGAATGACCTTCTTCTCCCACTGCCAGTTGAGCACATCCAGGAAATCCGGCGGCCACGGACACGTGACCCAGTTCGGCTTCGTGGACTTCTCGTCAGACCCGGGGCACCCCGAGAAATCGATGACGACGCCCACACCAAGCATCTCGGCGAGCTTAATCGTATCGGTTTGCACTTGGATGTTCTTCTTCGCGAACGCAGCGTCGGGGTGCAGGCAATTGCCGTGGCAACTCAGCGCGGAAATCTCAAGACCCTCTCCCTTGAGCATGGCTAACAGTTCATCGCGCTTCGGCTTCGAAGCAAGCAACGCGGCCAAGGGAGCATGCTTGTCGCCGGGATAATTCCCTGTTCCCAACTCCACGCACTGAAGTCCAAACGGACGAATAACCTGCAGGACGTCCTTGAGCGGCTTGTCGCCGAACATGACGGTCAGTAGACCCAGTTTCATTATGTTCTCCTCCCTTTGTTTAATACGTCTTCACCACGAGGGGCACGGGAAGCATTGCTGCGCGGACGCATCCTGCTTTCCCGTGTCCTCGCGGATGCGTTCTTACTTCACCTTCACCCACTTCTTGCTGTTCGCGGACTTCTCGACGGCTTCAAGAACACGCTGGCAGTTGACACCGTCTTCGAACGTCGAATACGTGACCTTCTTCTTGCCGAGTTGCGTGAGGAAGTCATAAACCTCGTGGACGAACAAGTGTTCATAACCGATAATGTGCCCCGACGGCCACCACGCCTTCATGTAGGGGTGTACCGGATCGGACGCGTGGACGCGCCGGAAACCCTGCAAGTGCGGCGGATCGTTTCGGTTGAAGTACTCGAAGTAGTCCATGTCCTCCTGATTCCAGCACACGGCCCCTTCGCTTCCATAGATCTCGATCGTGTTGTAATTCCTGCGTCCGGGCGCAAAACGCGTCGCTTCAAACGTCGCAAGCGTGTCGGCATCCTTGATGCGTCCAAGGAAGATCGCTGCATCGTCTACGTCCACTTCGCCCATCTTCCCCAGTTTCTTCTCGCCGGACTTGCCTGAGATTCCCGTGTCGCTTTCCGTAAGCGGGCGCTTCTTGATGAAGGTCTGCATGGCGCCCGATACTTCGTCGACTTGCCCGACCAAATAGTGGCAAAGATCGACAATGTGCGCGCCGATATCGCCCAAAGCACCCGACCCCGTGTGCTTCTTCACGAGGCGCCACACACGCGGGAAATTGGGGTCGACGATCCAGTCCTGCTGGTAGGCGGCGCGGAAGTGGAAGATGCGGCCAAGTTCGCCGCGCGCGATCATGTTCTTGATGGTCGTCACGGCCGGCGCAAAGCGGTAAGAGAATCCGCACATGTGATTCACGCCGGCTTTCTGCACGGCCTTCAACATGTCGTTGGCCTCTTTCAGCGAATTGGCAAGCGGCTTTTCGCACACGATCTGCTTGCCCGCTTTCGCCGCCGCGATCGCAATGGTCGGATGCAGGAAATTCGGCGTGCAGATGTCGATGATGTCGATATCCGGGCGATTCACCACCGCCTCCCAATCAAGGCTTGTCTCTTGCCAGCCCCATTTCTCGGCGACTTTCACTTCCTCCGGAAACTTTCCGCAAAGGACTTTCATCACAGGCGTGACCGGAAGATCGAAGAACATCCCCACTTTACGCCATGCGTTGCTGTGCGTCTTCCCCATGAATTGCGCGCCGATCATCGCGACATTCAGCGTTTTCTTGGCCATATGGAATCCCCTCCTTGCCGTTACATTATTCGATTGGTTGCCCAAAGATTCCGGCATTATACGGACCATGCACAACCGTTGCCAAGTAGTCGTTTGCAGCGGACAGCCCTCTGCCCCCGTGCATCCTGTCAGTGCACTACCGTTACGATGATGTCGTCGTCTGTCGTAAGGCCGCTATCCGGCGCGCTATCGAGACCCACACTCGAGACTTCCGAACGAATCCCCGAGCTTTCGTATCGAATCGGCGCCGGAGCGAAAGGGTCCCCCGGCACCACTTCAAGATAACGCGGCACGAGTGCATCCAGCGACTCCGGCAGCCGGCCAGCGTCGTTCTGATACTGCTCAACGGCAATCGCGGCAGTTGCCACGCGCAACAAGGCCGATCCCTTCAAATCTGCGGTGGTCGCCTTTTCCAATTCGTCCAGCTTGTGCTTCGTGATTACGAAAATCGCCGGCAGTTTGTCGACGCGAGTTGACCATTCCTTGTAGGCCGTTCGCCGCTGATGCAATGGTTCTTCCGATGCCGCGATTAGTTCCTCCATGAATACTGCGAACGCCCACGTGTCCAACCTGCGAACGCCCATCAACGCGTAACATTGGCCCATGATCGTCGTATCGCCGTCTTCCGTTACGCCCGCAGGTTCATCGGGAAACGCGGCCAGACCGAAGCAGCGTTCTCCGGCAAATGCGCGCTCGAATGCGTGAGGCGCTTCAGAAAACGATACGGAACTCAGAACCTGACTGAGCTGCATGTTATCCAGCTCTGCGTGATTGAGCACCCGCTCAAGAGCTTCGGTCATTGCCGACACACTGGCAACGCGCGCCAATTGCGACGCAAGCATGGGTTCATCCCTCAGACTGCTTGCGGCGGCATAGCCCGCCATAAGCGCGCCAACTGCTGCATTGCCCTGCTTGTCTTCCGCGGCTACACATGACTCCAGGGCAAGCAATTGCACGGCGTGGCGCAACCCATTCAGATGCGGAAGATCGTCCGGCCCTGCTTCACCAATTCGAAAATCATACCGGCATGCCGATGTCGCGCTTGCCTCGTGCAAAGCCTTCAGCACTTCCGCTTTCGACGCAAGATAATTGGTTGCGGATGTCCGCTGCGCCTCAGGCAAAGGCACACTGAAATCGGGGAGAGCCCCCTCGCCCACGAACGGCAACGATTTCTCGGACAAGGCGGAGCCGGATTTCGCGTCCAATTCGAAGGCTTTCATATAGAGGTCGGACGCATTGATTCTATCCGCTGAAAGTTGATACCACGCGTCCAGCTCTTCGACGGTCACCGGGTACCCGGCTGCTTTGGCAGCCTCGACTGCCGACGCGACCTCCTTGGGCGCATAGAGAAGAACACCGATGTATCCGGCTGCGATCCCAACAGACACAAGGACGCCTGCAACCAAAATGGTTCTCACGATGACTTCCCCGGAATTGTCTACCCCAAATGCGGCAAACGCCGCCGCTACATGCTCGGTTTTGTGAGCTGCTCGAGCCGCTGCTGCCATTGCCGGCTGCGCGTCTCGTCCGCTTCAAGGAACGACGTCAATTCACCCATGCGCTTCACGAGCTCGTCGTCAAGATGATGCTCCAGCCTGCATGCCTCTCGATTGGCATCGTCTTCGCTCAATCCAAGGACGCGCTGAAGGAAATCGAACAGCATCGCATGCCGTGCTTCAAGACGCCGAGCCAGGGCGCGCCCTTGTTCCGTCAACTCGACATAACCGTACGACTTGTGCTGGACCAATGACTTGGCCGCAAGGTCGCGCACGGCTCGCGAAGCCGCTGGACGGCTCACGCAGGCGTGCGCCGCGATATCGCTCACGCTGCACACACTTCCTTGAGTCAACAAGTAAGCGATGGTCTCGATGTACTGCTCCATGGACGGACTAGTCGCCCGCGCGGCGGGTCTGGACGTCGAGGAATGATCGGGCACGAGTTCTTCTCCTGCGGACCCCGTCGTACGCCCAGGCTGCGCACTCTGCAGCGTCCGGAAGAGAGTGTATCACGCGCACACAAGGACATGCACTAGACAATCATTGCATGAATTGAGGCGAGTATCATCCCCGGATCACATGCACCGGACTTGATTAATTATGAGCATATGCTTATAATGAAACCGTGGCCATGGAGCACTTCCTCAATGTCGCGACCTGTCTGCTGCCGGAGAATCGGTCTCAAGCCAGGGTGTAAGGCGTTCAAGCCCTTGGGCATTCCTGCCGCGGGACTTGAACGAATTGCGCTGGGCCTTGATGAACTTGAAGCGCTGCGGCTTGCGGACTTGGAAGGCTTGTATCACGGAGACGCCGCCGAACGCATGGGCGTATCGCGCGCCACGTTTGGCCGCATCGTGGAAGCAGCGCGCAGGAAGGTCGCGGAAGCACTGGTAGCTGGCCGTTTACTTGTTATTGAGGGTGGTGAAGTGACCATGAGCGACACGCTTGGCGAATCGAAGCCAAGTGCGTGTCCTGCATGCGCTCAAGTGAGCGTTCGCCGTTGCCACGAGCACCGGGGACGTGGACAACGGCATCAACGGACGCGACGCAGTGAGACGTAGAAGAGAAGCACGGATACAGTCGGCAGTATGCCGTCACAGGAACAACCAAGGGGGATTCCCGCAATGAAACGTATTGCTATTGCCTCGTCGGACGGCGAGTGCATTTCGACGCACTTCGGACGGAGCCTATGCTTTTTGATTTACGATTTGGAGGCAAACGAAATCGTCCGAAGGGAAGCACGCGCCAACACCCATGCATGTTCATCCCACGTGGGCTGCGGACACGGCGAGGGCCACGCTCACGGTGAGCATCATGGCCACGCGGATCTCATGGCCTTGCTGCACGATTGCGAAGCAGTTATAGCCGGCGGTATGGGTTCACGCGCGGCAAGCGAATTGAAGGAGCATGGGATTACTCCACTCATGGTGAATCCCGAAGCATCTCCCGAAGATGCCGCGGCCGCCTATTTCTCGGGCCACATTCATGGGGGAGACCATACCTGCACGTGTTCCCACTAACCCGCATTTCGCAGCGGCGCGATTGAGCGCCGACGCAAATTGCTCACGTGCAAGACGTTGAGGTTATGCCATGAGGATTTCTCGCGAACACACTCTTCTTTCGGAGAACCGCTTTGTTTTTCGTCGTAAGTCCCGCAAACGTACTGGCTACGAGAAAAGGTCAAGTGTGTTCGTGAGAAATCCGGGCTAACGGCGAGATGGTGCCTTACGACGCGTTGGTGCTCATTGTAGCCACGCGAGCCCCGGCTAGATCCCACACGGACACTTCGCCGGTCCATGTTCCTGCGAGCACCAGCGCGCCGGCATTGCCAAAGCGCGCCTGATAGCCCCAGTCCGCCAGTTTTTCATACGTGGCGAGGTTCTTTCCGCCGGTGTCCCACCGTTTCGTAAGACCATCGATGCCGGTCGTCACGAGTTCGTTTGCGGCGCTGAATGCGACACTCAGTGCACCGCCGGGATGCGCGCTGATCGATGCGGTCTGCGCATACTTCCAGGTGTCCCACAGACGTACCGTGCCGTCGGCTCCCGCCGACGCGAGCAACGCAGAATCGGCGCTGTATCCCAGGTCGTTAATTGCGCCGGTGTGTCCTCGCAACGCTTCCACGGCTCGCCCATTTGCCGCTTGCCATAGCAGAAGCCCGCCCGCGCGATCCGCGGTGGCCAGCAATTCGCCGTCGGGGCTGAACTTGATCGACGTGATCCAATCGGTATGGTCCTCCAGCTTGTAAGCGAGTGCGCCGTCGGCTAGAGAATAGACCTTAACTTTCTTGCTGGGACCTCCCAATGCAAGCAGCTTGTGGTCAGGACTGACGTCGGCCGCGAGAATCGTGTCGTACTCTTCCCCGTACACGCCGGCGCGTTCGGCTTTGCGCACATTCCATACAACCACTCGGCCCGAATCGCCTTCGACGCCACCACCAGCGAGCAGAAGTTCTCCATTAACGCTGAAGGCAATGGTGTAAATCTCGCCTTCGGGAAAGGGAAGAGCGCCAAGCAACTTGTAGTCCGCAAGATTGTAGAGCAGGACCTGCTTATACCCCGCGACAGCCGCCAACGGCGCGCGCGGACTCGTTGCCACGGCGCGCGCTACAACGCGCTTCGCCAACTCCGCTGCGGGCGCTTGAAGCGCGACTTCAGGCATGGGTGGTGGACCGTCGACGATCGCCGCAGCCACATAGACGTCTTTCTTCTCCGCGCCCATTGCCTCGGCTGCGGCAACCTTTGAGTTGGCATCCTGCGGCGCGCCAGACTGTATCCAATCCTTAATCAGCGCCAACTGTTCGGCTGTCAGCGGATCTCCCGAAGGGGGCATATAAGGCTCTTCGGCACGGCTCACCAGTTTAAATAAGCGGCTGGAATCGGGTTGTCCCGCTGCAATCACCGCGCCCGAACTGCCGCCTTCCATGAGCGATGCATACGTATCCACAACAAGACCGCCCTTGGCACTATCTTGATTGTGGCACTTCACGCAACGCTGCTTGAGTATCGGCAAGATGTGCTCTTGAAAATTTACCTTCGGCGCTGCAGCTTCAGCCTGAGCTTGCATCTCCATGCTCGGAGCGGCCGCCGGAGCTGCTTCCGCCACCATGGTCGTTGCCGGTTCACCCAACGCCATGCCTAATGCCTTCGCGCGTTCCTTGAGCGCCTCAACGCGCGTGGCAAGCTCTTTTGAATGATTCTCGATTTCATCTGCCTTCTGCTTCAGCGTATTGGCTTCTGCTTGCCACGCTTCCGCCTGGCTTGCGTATTCCTTGAGCTTTGCGGCCAAAGTTGCCGGATCCAAGGTCACCAGCTTGTCGATGGCCGCGTCTATGGCCTCAGGCGCAGGTCCATCGGCATGCGCAAATGCACAACTCAACAGAAGGGCAAGGGCAACACACAGGCGCCGGCCATGCCGTTTCAATCTGTACTTCGGAGCGACCACCGTGTACGCCTCCTATTGTTTCGGCTGCTCTGCGGGAGCGGGTTGTTCAGGCGCGGGCGCAGGTTCGGCCGGAGCCGCAGCCGGCGCGGCTTCCGCGGGCGCGGCGGCAGGTTGCTGAGACGCCATGACTGCAGCCGTGAACTTCTCCATGACGGCTATGCGCGCCTTAAGACTGTTCGCTTTGTTTTCCAGATCCGTTGCCTGTTCGCGCAGCTTTGCGGCTTCCCCGTTCAGGCTCTCAACGTCTTTCACCATCGCCGTTACTCGTCCCGCAATGGCATCTGGCCCGAGGCTAGCCAACTCCTCAAGGACCTTGTCAATGTCTGCGCCAGGCGCCGGTTGCTCGGCTGGCGGCGCGGGTTGCTCCGCGGGAGGAGCAGCAGGTTGCTCAGGCGCGGGAGCAGGAGCAGGGGCCGGGGCCGGCTGGGCTTCCTGGGCGTATGCGACCAGCGCTCCACCCACCGAAACCGCCACAGCCAATGCCGCAAGGACTACACCCCGCTTCATCCAGTTCATCATGGTACTGTCCTTCCTCCTGATCGACATCACTTCGAAGCCCATCCCCGAGCCATATGCTCCGAGATATACGCTCAATCGCCCTCATCAATGATTGAAAACAAATTCCTTCGAATTCAGCACACTCCAGAACAAATCCTCTACAGCGGCCCGCTTGTCCGTGGCGGCGGTTATGTAGGCGCTGAACTTCTCCTGCTCGTCCGCCGTCGGAGTGCGCGAATACGCGGCCAGCCACAACTCCTGAACGATATCCGCGGGCGGTTTGTCCGCCGCTGACAAACGCTCCACTCGTCCACCTGGGGCCTTCAGAGCCGAAGTCACTGTGTCGCCGTTCACCAGATGAAGCACCTGCGCCAACGTGGCTTCGCTGCGGCGTTCGCACGCGCTGACCGTATTGCGAGCAGGACGACCAAACAATGTTAAGAAGTAGTTTCCGCTTGGTCCGTCCGCAACTTCCGCCGCGCGCGCACCCAATGGCAAGTTCGGAAATTTCACCTTGCTCTCCGTCACGTTGCACACGGCATCGAGCAATTGTTCCGCGGGTAACCGGCGAACCAGCGCATGCGAAAAGTTGCGCTCATCCTTAATCGAAGGATCGCGCGGTTGGGTGCTCATTTGATAGGTGTACGATGTGCAAATATCGCGCACCAGCTTCCGCAGGTCGTAATTGTACTCGACCAAATGTTTCGCCAATTCGGTCTCCAGTTCCGGATGGCTTGGAGGATTCGTTACACGAACGTCATCAGGCGGATTCGTGATTCCTCGCCCAAAGAACTGATCCCACACCCGATTGGCAATGTTCTTCGCGAACCACGGGTTATCAGGCGAGGTAATCCACTCCGCCAATGCGGCGCGGCGGTCACGATTTGAGCAGTCGGGTTCGGCGCCTCCCAGATATTTCGGAGCCATCACCCTGCCATCTTTTAGATTGTTCACATCACCCGAACGCCGGTCATAGGTGATGCGCTCGCGGGGATCGCTCGACCCTTTTGAACCAACTTGTGCGAAGAAAGCCGAGAACGCGTAGTAATCGTCCATGGTCCATCGCTCGAAGGGATGGTTGTGGCATTGAGCGCACTTGATCTGAATGCCCAAGAACACCTGAGCTACGTTTTCTGCCATCTGCGTCGGCGATGGTTCAGCCACATAGAAATTCGTCGCCGGCGCCGTGAAGTTGCCGCCCTGCGCGGTAAGGAGTTCCCGCACAAGTTGATCCAGCGGTTTGTTCGCCGTGATCGATTGCCGCAGCCAATCGTTGTAACGCTGCAACGCTTTCCGGTCGACCGTGTTTGCGATCGTCTGGACTCGCAACAAATCGGCCCATTTCATCGCCCACAATTCAGGGAATTCGGGCCGCTGCAACAAGGTGTCTATGAGCTTCTCTCGCTTATCGGGCGCGGTGTCCGCCAAGAATGCCTTCGTCTCATCGACCGTCGGCACGACACCCAGAATGTCGAGATAGACACGCCGAACAAAGGTCTCATCGGAGCACAATTCCGCCGGAGGGATGCGAAGCTTCTTCAGTTTGTCGAAAATGAGCTTGTCGACGTAATTGCGCTCGGCCACATCAGGCCACTGCAATGCCAGACCTTCCGGAAGCACCATCACCTGCGAGACCACCGCGAACGTACCGTAGCGCGCCATGATGCTCGCTTCACCGCGATCGCCCGAAGTGATCACACCCGAGTCGTCGATGGTCGCCGTCAAATCGTCGCTCGTGCTCAGTAGCGTCAAGTCAGTGACGTCTCGGTCGGAACCGTCTGCATAGATGCCTCTGACCAAGAACGGATACTGGACCCCTTTGCCCTCCAACACCGCATTCTTGGGCAGAATCTCAATGTCAACCAGTGCGGGAGGGGGAGCCGCGTCGTCATGAGCCCCTTCGGAAATCCATCGCTCAATGACCTTGTAAAGGGGGCTTTCATGCGTGAAGCGAGTACCGCCCGTGTGGTCCACCTGCCCCGTGGCCTTGGTCAACATGAGGCTCTCTTCGGGGCTGCCCGTGTTAAGGCGTCGCGCACGATTGTCACGCGTCAAATTGATGTAGTCCATGGTCGGATCGAAACCGAAGAGCGACACCCGAAAGCCGTTCTTTCCTTGAAAGCTTCCGTGGCATTTCCCTGAGTTACACCCAGCCCTCATCAGCACCGGCACAATGTCGTTTCGGAAGCTCGGGGATGGATTGACCGACGCATTCAAAACCTTGACGGGTACGGTTAATGACTGGTCCCCGAATGCAAACGTGGCAACGGTCTCTCCGTCAGCCACGGGTTGAAGCTTGCCGCCTTCCCACTTGGCAATGCCCTCGGGCGCGAACGTGACGGCGGCCTCCGACGTGCGATTCAGCGTCACGCCATCGTCGCGTGTGCCCACCAGAATGACGCGCTGGTGGTCATTCTGGTTGTCCAATTGCACGGAGGAAGGATACACAGACAGCGTGTCTCCCCACGCCGCCGACGCGCAAAGCGCCACCCCGACCCAAGCACACACTCGTAATCTCAGTTGCCGCTCCTGCATGATGTCCAATCCATCCTCTACCTATGCGGTCTTCGGGAAACGCGTCTTCCTCTGCGGCTCCTCGGGCTTCGGCTGCTCCGGGGTCGGTGCCGGCGCCGGCTCTGGGGCTTGCAGTGTGGGTGGCAGCGGCTCAAAGATGGTCAGCGCACCGCCTCCGGACTGATTCAATACGTCTTCACCTTCAAACGACAAAACCGACCGAACGAACAAACCTTCGAATTTTCCGGCAGGCGCATCTGCCGCCACCTCAATCGGAAAAGTCAACTGCGTTGTGTCATGCGAGATGTCCTGCGGTTGCGACGTGACGCCCTTGGGCAGTCCCAGCAATTCCGCCTTATAGCTCCCCGCGTATTCCTGACCTTGATTGACCGTGACCACGAGTTGGGTGGGCTTGCCTTGTTCAGTCTCCACTTTGGCCACTTCGAACGTGACCCACGGTTTCGCGATCTCGACGGGCGTCAATGACGTACTCACCGTGTATCCGCTGCTGGAACCCACCACCGCGAGCCGGTACTTGCCCAATGCAGCGCCGTTGCTCGCGTTAATGATGATGCCCGCCTCCGTGCCATTCTCCGGTACATCGGCCGTGCCCGCTCCCACACCCGAAGGTAGCCACGGTATGCGAAGCGAAATCGGGGCCGTGAAACCCTCTTTCCGCGTGACAGCAACCTTCAGCGTCATCGAGCCGTTCTGAACAACCGGGGCTTTGGGGGCAACCAACTCGATTGAGAACGGCGCCGCCTCGCCCACCGCAGTCGCCAACCGATTCACGTTGCGCACGAAGAAGGGGACTTTGTTGGCGATTTCCAGGAGCACCACGTTGTAATCGATGCCGCCCTGAACGTCCGCACCTTCCTGGTCAAGCTTGCCTGTGACAGACGCGAGTCCTCCGCCCACCGGACTGTCAGGTGCCGCGGAGAACACGACAGGGATGACGCCTTGCCCCGCAGCAAAGGGATCAAAATCTGCCGTCATGCCTTGTGGGAGACCATCAAAGGTGAGTTTCAGAGGCCCATCGAAATCGGCGCGCGCCGCAGACAACAGCAGAAAGGCCCGGTTGCCCTGGGGGGCGACTATGCAAGCGGCATCATTCTCCAGAAAGCCCAGCTTCAACACGGGCTTTACGGGAGCCACTTCTACGCGATACGCAAATGCTGCGCCACCCGCGCCAAGGTGATCGGTCACGCGAATAACGTGGCGGCCATCTTCTGCGAGCGTGATTCGAAACGCGCTGTCGACTCCCACGGCGTCGTCGTTGTCCGCGAGCGCGCCTCCCGACGGATTGTAGACCGTCAAAATGCTGTCCAGAGGTGAACCCATTTCGCGGGCGTACACGCGAACGTCATAGACCTGGCCTTTGGTGCCGTCGAAACAGTAAAAATCACTGTCTCCGGCAGCCTCGATAACTCCGTCAAACGCGCCCGGCGCGACACCCGCGGTGGCTTGTCCAGGTTCGTTGTTGGGTTCCGCTTCAAGCGTATCGGGCAGATCGGAAATTCGGAACGGGATCGGCGATGGGGCAACTCCCAGGTCGGTGCTGGGGTCGATGGGGCTCAACCCCCGAACGTCGGACGCCAGGGTGATCGTCTGTGCGGGCACGTCCGCATCGCCAAGCCAACGAACATTCGCCTGCGCTCCCGGCTGTCCTCCCATGGGCGTCACTGCAAAAGGCCTCGGAAACTGACCAACGTGAAGCCGATAGTAGAATCCGCCGCCGCCGCCATATGCGGCTTCGCTGACAGCGAGCACGTATCGTCCCGCTTCAGCCGCGTGATACACAAAGGCGGCGTCTTGTGCCAACAGCGCCGTGTCATCTTCCGAAACAAGTTCATGACCCGCCGGTCCGAACAACCGCAGTTTCGCGTCGAACAGCGGACCGCCCAAGCGGATGGCTTCCACCTCAGCCGTCAGACGCTGCCCGGCCTGAAGATCCACGGCGAAGTAGTCGACGTCTTCGTTGTCTATCGACCCATTGATGGTCGTCCCAAGCGGGACAGAGGCAACCGTTGCCGGATCGTTATTCGGTTCGGTGTCTTGAATCTCATTCAGCGACCCTACGCTGAAGAGTCGTAGATTTGAGACGCCTGACTTGGTTCGAATACGGATGGCATGCGTGCCAATCCGGCAATCCGGCGCAATCTGCAGTTTGCAGTGCGCTTTGCCGTTATCGACTGGCGTCAATTCGACAAGCGTGATGCCTGCGTCGTGGAACATGAGATCGACCGCGTCGGACAGATTGTTGCCGACAACATCAACTTCTGCCGTCGAGCCTCGCGCCGCGCCCCGAGGCAGAATGTCGCCAATCGAAGGGGATACGGCCCACGCATCCACCGATAACGCACCCAACAGACAGCAAAGAACAGCAGCATTCCTGAACATGTACGCCTTCACATCCATGCCGCAACATCACAGGCCCCCATGGCCCGCGCAAAATTACTGATTACGCCGTCACTGCGGAGATGACGCTTCCATCCCGTACGATGTCAACCGGCCGGTCACCGGCGCTCATGAGCTTACGCGCCGGGTCGATACCCAACTGCGTGAACACCGTCGCCGCGATGTCTCCCGGCCCCACTGGCGAATCTGCGGGTTCAGCGCCATACGCGTCCGTCGCGCCGTGAATAATCCCGCCCTTTATTCCGCCTCCGGCCAGCATCATGCTGAACGCCTTCGGCCAGTGGTCCCGGCCGCCGTCCTTGTTGATCCGAACGGTACGGCCAAATTCCGTTGTCAAAACGACCATCGTCTTCTCGAGAAGACCGCGATTTGCCAAGTCATTGATTAGCGCCGTCAAGCCCTTGTCGAGCCCTGGTGCCTGGTTGTTCATGCTCGCCTTGATGTTCGTGTGCATGTCCCACCCGCCATCAATGACACTCACGAAACGCGCGCCTGCCTCGACAAGCCTTCTGGAAAGCAACAGCCGTTGCCCCATCGCCGTGCGTCCGTACGCATCGCGTAACTCCGCCGGTTCTGCCGAAATATTGAATGCCTCACGCGCCGATTGAGAGCTTATCAGCGCGTACGCGCGCTGATAGTAGCTGTCCATCGCATTCAGCGCGTCGGTCTTCTCCAACGACGCGAAATGACTGTCCACGGCAGCCAGCAAGGTCTTGCGGCTCTCCATGCGTTCTGGCGTCACATCGCTCGCAAGACTCAAATCACGAACTTGGAAACCATCCGTCGCGGGTTCTCCCCCCACGCTGAAAGGTCCAAACGCGGAACTGAGATACCCTGAGCCCATGAACGGATCGCTTGCGCCAGGTATGGCAATGTATCCCGGCAGATCGTTGCGCGGACCGAACTCGTGTGCCACCACGCTTCCCATGCTCGGATAGACAATCGCCGGACTCGGCCTGTATCCCGTGAGCATGTTGTGCGTGCCGCGTTCGTGGGCAGCCTCCCCGTGCGTCATAGATCGAATCACGGCCAACTTGTCCGCTACAGACGCCAAGCCCGGGAAAACGCCTCCAAAGACTTCGCCCGTATTGGTATTGACAGTCCCGGCTTCACCCCGGTATTCGATCGGCGCGTAGGGCTTCGGATCGAACGTGTCCAGATGACTCATGCCGCCGGCGAGGAAAATGAAAATGACGGATTCGGCCTTGGGACTTGTTTGGGCGCGGGCCTCCGAAAACCGGAAATAGTCGCCAAGCGTCAGACCCAGTCCCGAGATGACTCCAACCTTCAGGAAATCCCGTCGATTGAAAGCGCGATAGTCAGCACATCCCGTCCTACAACCTTCCATTCCCCTCACCGTACACCTCCCGACACGCAATGATTGCGGTTTTGGTATGGCCTTGCAGCGGCGTTTAGCGCCATCTACAGAAAGCGCCCAAATTCTAATCCCCAAAAGCGCCTGAAAGTTTCATCCGTTTCGCGAACCGGCACTCCATGGTTCAGGAAGAAAACACTTGGTAGCGATTGGGTCTTCCAAGGAAAGGATTAACTATTCTGAAAGGATAGGCGCATACAAAGAGGTCCGAGATCGCTCGAAAAGGGAATCTCAAGCCAAATGGCATGCGAAGGGGAGAAGACTTCAAACTCGTCACCGTGGACTACCACAGGAAGGCTAAGCTCTAGCGTCTCTTTGACTTGCAGAGAAAGTTTCGACTTGGCCGCACCCGCAACAATATTCACCATTTCGGCAATCGTATCCGAAACGGTCTCCGGATCCGCCTCCACGCCCTCTCCAAGCAAACGCCGCACCATGCCCTGACACGTGTTATGTGGCATGGCCAATGCAACAGTGCCCCGAACGACCCCGCTAAAGCCAATCAGCGCCATGACTTCGTCAGGGTGTTGCTCTCCACCGCTTACACCTAAGCCCGTGCGCGCTGCTTTGGACTGCAGCATCGTTGAGAACAATTCAAAAACAGCTTCAACAAAGGGATTTACGTATTGTGCGTTCATTTCGGAATCCAGCATACCATATTTTGGTTGGTTTTTGCGAGTCCCTACTTGTTTATACCTCCCCAGGGTATCCTCCCTCAATCGGTGAATTGCGCTAAAAGGAGGATCTATTGGATTGACTTCACGTTAACATATTCCTTATACTGCCCTCTGTTATTTCAGATCTGTATTCTGTACTTGTTACTTCGGACGTCCTGAGGCAAGGCATGGGACATAGTCGGATAAGCCTAAATCTCTGCTACGGCGGATTTTCTATGGTTGGGTTGTGTTTGCGGGCCATGGATGGTTTGCGCTAAGTACATATCTAACAGTAGGTTCAAAAACGGCTCCGATATCTTCTCTTGTTCTCCATCCTTCCTGGGGCGCCAAACCGGGTAGAAACATCCTTTCCAGGATGGAGGTCCAATCGCATGTACGATGATCCACTGTTTTACGCGTGGATCGGAGCTGGCATTTTCGTTGGACTGGTGCTCGCCGTCGTGGGCGCCAGGATTTTGGGACGCAACCTCATGGGGGCAGCGCGCCGTCAGGCCGCCCAAACCATTTCGGACGCGGAACGCGAAGCCGCTTCGATCATTAAAGACGCCAACACCACCATCAAAGAGCAGCGAATTGCGCAACGTGAAGAAGCGGAGCGGGAGGCCCGCGAATTTCGTAAAGAGTTGGTTGCACTTGAGAAACGCATTCTTGGTAAGGAAGAGCAGGTTGACAAGCGCGTTGAAGCCATCGAGCGCAAAGCCAATGAACTGAGCGGAAAAGAACGTGACCTGACCAATCGCGAAAACGCCTTGGCGAAAAGTCACGAACGCTTGGAGACTCTCGTCGCCGAACAGACTCAAAAACTGGAGATAATTTCCGGCATGAGTGCTGAAGAGGCGAAAAAGGAACTTTTCAATCAGTTGGAAACTGAAGTCCGGCGTGACGCCGCACTTCGCCTTAAGCGCATCGAAGAAGAGCTTATCGAGAATTCCGACAAAAAAGCCAAGTGGATCATCGGTCAAGCCATTCAACGGTGTGCCGCCGACCACGTCGCCGAAACCACCGTCAGCGTGGTTGCGCTGCCCAATGACGAGATGAAAGGCCGAATTATCGGCCGCGAAGGTCGCAATATCCGCGCCCTCGAAAGCGCCACGGGCATCAATATCATTATTGACGACACTCCCGAAGCGGTGATTCTGTCCGGCTTCGATCCCGTTCGCCGTGAAACCGCGCGCATTGCTTTGGAACGTCTCATTCAAGACGGTCGCATCCACCCTGCCCGAATCGAAGAAGTCGTCGAGAAGGTCAAGGAGGAAATGAACCGGACCATCAAGGAAGTCGGCGAACGCGCCTGCCTGGAAGCCGACGTACACAGCCTGCACCCGGAAATCGTCCGCCTGCTTGGCCGTTTGAGCTATCGTACGTCCTACGGTCAGAACGTGCTCAAGCATTCGCTTGAAGTCTGCCACCTTGCCGGAATCATGGCCGCGGAGCTGGGTTTGAACATCCCAGAGACCAAGCGCGCCGCGTTGATCCACGATATGGGCAAGGCCGTCAGCCACGAAATCGAAGGGTCGCACGCCCTCATCGGGCACGACTTCTGCAAGAAGTACGGCGAAAACGAATTGATTGCCAATGCCGTTGGCGCGCACCACAACGAAATGGAGCAAGCCTCGGTGATGGCCGTAATCGTTCAGGCCGCCGACGCATTGTCCGCGGCAAGGCCCGGCGCCCGGCGCGAGACCGTCGAGACGTATATCAAGCGCCTGGAGCAACTTGAAAAAATTGCCGACGGATTCCCCGGCGTTGACAAGTCCTATGCCCTTCAGGCAGGACGCGAAATCCGCATCGCCGTGTGTCCGGAGCGCATGAACGACGCCGAAGCGATGCAGTTAGCGCGAGACGTGGCCCGGAAGGTCGAAAGCGAAATGACGTACCCGGGTCAGATCAAAGTGACCGTGATTCGCGAGACCCGCGCCACCGAAGTGGCGAAGTAGGCCGTCGGTGAATGCGTATACTTTTCATCGGTGACATTGTCGGCGGACCGGGGCGCACGTGCGTCAAGAAATGGCTGCCGGAATTGTGCGCCGAACATCGGATTGACTTCGTTGCCGCCAATGGTGAAAATTCCGCGGGCGGGCTGGGGGCGACCCCGGCCATTCTGAGGGAACTGCTTGGGTGCGGCATTCATGCGATCACGATGGGCAACCACACGTGGCGCAAGAAGGAACTGGCTCCATCGCTGGATTCTTTTGGCACGGTGGTGCGCCCGGCCAACTATCCGGAAGGCGTGCCCGGCAAGGGTAGCACGGTCGTGCGGCTGAACGACGGCCGGTCTATTGGAATTGTGAGTCTTTTGGGCCGTGTGTTCATGGACCCGGTGCGGTGTCCTTTCACGGTCGGGCGGAGCGAACTGGAATCGTTACGCCGGGAAGTCCAGGTTGTTCTGGTCGATGTTCATGCTGAGGCGACGGCGGAGAAGATCGCCTTGGGGTGGTATTTCGACGGCCTTTGCACGGCCGTGGTGGGTACGCACACGCACGTGCAGACTGCCGACGAACGGATACTCCCCCAAGGAACGGCCTATATCACCGACGTCGGCATGACCGGGCCAATGGATTCGGTGATTGGGGTGGAACGAGATAAGATTATTCACAAGTTTCTGACCGGCATGCCGGTGGAACATACCATATCGAATGAACGCCCAGGGCTGAACGGTGTCGTGATCGAAGCGGACGATTCGACAGGGCGTGCGGTTTCCATTCAACGTGTGGCGCGTTACGTCGCCTAGGTATTCAGGAATTTCATGTACTTTAAGCAGCTCGAGCTGATTGGCTTTAAGTCTTTTGCGGATCGGACCATCTTGAAACTCGATCCCGGCGTTACCGCCGTGGTCGGACCGAACGGGTGCGGCAAAAGCAACATTCTCGATTCCCTACGATGGGTGCTGGGGGAACAGCGCGCAAAAGAACTGCGCGGTTCCAACATGCAGGACATCGTTTTCAATGGAAGCGAGAACCGGCATCCTTTGGGCATGGCCGAAGTCTCGGTCACTTTCGACAACTCGGATTCGAGCCTTCCAGTGGACTTCTCCGAAGTCCAGATTACCCGGCGCATCTATCGCTCCGGCGAAAGCGAATACTTCATCAATAAGGCCGCGTGCCGCCTGAAAGACATCCATGAACTCTTCATGGATACCGGTATCGGCACGCAGGCCTACTCGATGATCGGCCAGGGCAAGATGGACATGATCCTGAGCTCAAAGCCGGAAGACAGACGGTTCATCTTCGAGGAAGCCGCGGGGATCATCAAATACAAGAACCGCAAGCGCCTGGCCGTTCGCCGCTTGGAGTCCGCCGAACAAAACTTGCTCCGCTTGGGCGATATCATCGCCGAAGTGGAACGTCAGATGCGTTCGCTGAAACGTCAAGTCAACGCGGCGATTCGGTACCGCGAACTGAGCGATCAACTCCGCGAGATCGAAATTCGAGCGGCGTGGCTCGAGTTCGTCCGCCTTACCTCCGAGATCGAAATTCTCAAGCACCAGTTTGCCGATTCAACAGACCGCTACGAGAAAGTCTCAACTCGTATCTCGGGTCTTGAGGCGCGCCACGAAGAAGTCAACCTGAACCGTCTGGAAGTCGAACGCGTACGGCTCGCCCGCCAGCAGGGCGTCTACGAGATTGAATCCGAGATGGAGAAGATCGAGCGCCAGATTGCGCTTCAGCGCCAACAGATCGAGTACTGCGGCGAGAAGATCGAAGCGGCGGCGCAAGAAAAGGAAGCCCTCATTCAACGGGCTGCTGCGCTCGACGAGCAAGTCGCCAATACCGGCAGCCAGGCGGGCGAAGTCGGCTCGGCAATAGAAGGATCGAATAGCGAAATCGCCCAAAAGATTGAAGCCCACGCGCAGACCGCCGCTGAAGTTGCCGATTTGGAGGCGCGCCTGGAGGCGATGCGCGCGCGGCATACCGAGCGCGTGACGGATCGCGCCCGCGCACAAACGGCGCTCGAAAAGCTGCACGAGACTATCGAAGGCGTCGATCGACAGCTTTCGTCAATCTACGAACGTCAACGCACGGTGGCTTCGCGTCACGAGGAACTGCTTGCCTCATTGGAAACGGCCCGTCGCGCGGAATCCGAAAAACAACAGGCGTTGGCGGCGTTGGAGCATGACCGTGAACAGACGGTCACTGCCAGACAGCGCGACACCGATGTGCTGCGTGACGTAGACGAACAGTGGCGCACCAGTCGCGAAGAAAAGAGCAGCCTTGAAGCCCGCCTGAATTCGTTGCGCGAACTGCGCGACAACTACGAAGGCTTCGCCATCGGCGTGCGCGCCGTGATGAAGGCCGCCTCCAAGAACATGATGGACGTTCGGGACATTATCGGTCCCGTGGGTGACCTCCTATCGTCCGATAAGGAGTATGAGCAGGCCATCGAAGCTGCGCTCGGCGGCAACATTAACAATGTTGTCGTCGAAAATGCCGAAGCGGCAAAAAGCGCCATCGAGTTCCTCAAACGCACCGGCGCGGGACGCGTCACGTTCCTGCCTTTGGACACGGTGCGTGGGCATGGCCGCGCCGATCGAGGCGATTCCAATGCACCTTATGACGACGGCAAGCCCGGTGTCGTGGGTCAGGCCATCGATTTCGTGCGCTACGAGGCGCGCTTGCAGCACGTTGTTGAATACCTGCTGCACAACACCATTATCGTGAATACCCTCGATGACGCCATCCGTATCACGCGTTCCTGTGCAAACCATCCTCGATTGGTGACGTTGGACGGCGAAGTTGTGTCGTCGGCGGGTGCTGTCACGGGCGGACGTACCAAGCACGAGAGCCGCGGGTTGTTGGGCCGCAGCGCGGAAATCGGCGAGCTCGAGAAGCGCGTTGCGTATGCGGAAAAGAAGATCGTTGAACTGGCGGAGCGCCGCAAGACAACGACCGAAAACATCGCCCGCTATGCGGAGGAAATCTCGGCAATTGACGGCCGCTTGAAGACGTGCAGGCAGGAACTGAACGTGATTTCTGTTGACCATGCGCGGCAGGCCGCCGAGTTGGACAGCATGGTGCAAAGCGGCCAGGCGCTTGACCGTGAGCGCGACGAACTCCGCGCGCGGCGCGATCAACTTGATTCGGAACGCCAGGAAGCGCTTGCGCGAGCGGACGCATCGATTAACGACGATGAATTGCTGCAGCAGGAACTCGCCGAAGCGCAGGACGCTGCCTCCCACGCGCGGCAGCGGCTCAGCGTGCTCACGAGTGAATTGTCGGACATCCGCTTGAAGCAGGCAGGACTGGCTCAACGTCTCGAAGAGATTGAGCGCGAAAAGCAGCGGCTGCTGCGGGAACGCGCAGATGCTATGTCCGAAGCAGAACGCCGCGACGGCATCATCGAGCAGTTGAACCAAGAGCGAACCGACATCGAGCAAAACATCGCCTTGCACGTCGAACGCTCCGTTGCGTTGTCGGAGACGCGCGAAGAAGCGAGCAAGAAGGCCGTAGACGCCCAGAACCAACTGCAAACCCTCCTCGACGAAAGCGAGACCATCGAGAAGGAACTGAAGCATTTGCGCGAAGAAGCGCGCGCCTCGCAGTCGGAAGTCCACCGTACCGAATTGGCGCTGCGCCAGAACGAGGACCGTGTCGGTTTCTTCCAGGAACGCATCATTTCCGAATACAACGTTGCCCTGGCGTCGCTGACCGAGGAACAGGTCGGAACCGACGAGTACGACGCCGATACGCGAACAAACCTCGTGAACGAGATTCGCGGCAAACTCCAGCGCATGGGCGAAGTGAATCTCATGGCCATCGAAGAATACGAAGCCCTGGAACAGCGCCACGCATTCCTCTTGGCCCAATCCCAAGACCTCCATCAGGCCAAGGATGCATTGCTCGGCGTCATCGAGCGGAGCGACAAACGAATTCGCGAAATGTTCCTCGATACATTCAACCGAATCGCGGAGAACTTCAGCGCGTTCTTCCGCCGGTTGTTCAATGGCGGGCAGGCGCGCGTCTATCTTCTGAACGAAGACGATCCGCTTGAGTCAGGCATCGAAATCGAAGCCCGGCCTCCCGGCAAAAAGCCGACTTCCATCTCGCTGTTGTCGGGCGGTGAGAGCGCGATGACGGCCGTGGCATTGCTGTTCAGTATTTTTAAAGCAAAGCCCAGCCCGTTCTGCGTGCTCGACGAGGTCGATGCCCCGCTGGACGACGCCAACATCGGACGGTTCCTGGGTATCATCGATGAATTCACGGACCAGAGCCAGTTCATCGTGATTACGCACAACAAGCAGACAATGGCCAAGGCCAATGCGCTCTACGGCGTTACGATGCAAGAGCGGGGCGTGTCCCAATTGGTCAGCGTCAAAATGAATGGCGTGTAGCTTCTTGAGTCGCCTGTATACAGTGCTACGTGTATGAGGGTACTTCACCTTTTCAGCAACGCGAAATGGACTGGACCGGCCGAACCCGCACTGAACCTATGCCTGTCCTTGCGTAAGCTCGGCGTGGACGCCGATTTCGCCTGTCCCCCTCTGCCGGAAGGCGTGCCCCATACCATGGTGGAAACGGCTCGCGACCGCGGAATTGAGCCTATACTCCGGTTCCGCATGGGGAAACACAGGCACCCCCTCAGGAACCTACTCGATAGCATGGCTCTCGGAAGGTATCTGCAGGCAAACCGCTACGACCTTCTTCACTGCCATCTCGACAACGACCACCGGATTGCCCGATGGCCCGCTCAGTCACTTGGCATACCGATTATCCGCTCCAGTTACGAGGGCGAGGGTTTTCGGTCTCCCAAGCGCCAGCGACGCCTCGTCTTTTCCGCGGCCAGAATCCTGGAGCCTTCGCAAGTTGCGCTGGCACATGACCTTGAAACCTTCGGGTATCCCGAACGGTCTATGCAAGTAGTTCCAGGTGCGGTTGATGTGGAGCGTTTCGATCCGGCTCGTGAAGTCCCCGACGGACGCCGATGGCTGGGTATTCCGCCGGATGCGTTCGTAATAGGAATTGTCGCCCGGATGCAGACTCATCGGCGGTATGAAGACTTTTTTCGTGCAATTCGTATGCTTGTCGATGCAGGGAAGAATGCCCACGCTATCGTCGTCGGGCGAGGCACGAATCAGGAAACGGTTGGAAAGCAACCGGTCCGTGAATTGAATCTGACGGATCGCGTCCATTTCCCTGGATATGTGTCCGGCGAAAACTATGTGGGCATGCTCAAAGCGTTTAGTGTTAAGGTCTTCCTGGTACCCGGAAGCGACGGGACCTGCCGCGCGGTGCGCGAGGCAATGGCCATGGGAAAACCTGCCATCGTCGCCAACCGGGGGATGCTGCGGGAAATCGTGGATGACGGCGTCAACGGTTTTGTCTATGACGGAGGCCCGGATTCCCTGTATGCTTGTCTGTCGAGCCTGTGTGACGACCGGGCCAAGGAACGAGAAATGGGACGGGCGGCGAGGAAATGCGCTATTGACCGCTACTCCCTCGACGTGCAGGCAAGGCAAGTTCTTGATATCTATGAGACAGTTCTTTCAGAGCGTCAAACTGGACTGCCAGGATGATCGGGCGCGAGAAAAATCTCCCGGCTTGCTCTGGAGAATCTAACTTGACATTATGTACGGTTGGAACGGCAAACATTTCGATGTTGCATTCAGGGCAAAATAACTTCTACGGAATTTGGCACGCGGCTTTGGCTCTTCCGGAACCAGAACCGTGTTGGAGTCTCTTTGCGTGACGGGGGGGCAACAGACAATGCACGGGCGTATCGACGCGCTCGCGGCGGAAAAATACTGGGAAACTTGGTTGCCGCGTCACAAAGACACGGTATATGCGCCTACATTTAGGGGGATTCTGGGAGAAGGTAGCTTGGATATTTACGAGCGCTCGAATCTGACCCGTGCGCAGCTCGTCTTCTACCTGGGACAGAAGCTGCAACCCACTATTCCCCTCTACAACAACGCGATGGTCCTTTACATCCCGCAGGCCCTCGACCCAGCCCTGTTTGCGCGAGCCTTTCAGAAGGCGGTCGACAATACCGATGCCCTAAGAACCATCATCGAAGTCGTAGACGGCGCCCCACAGCAACGCGTGCTCGATAGCATGGTCTTCGATCTGGAGTGCGTCGACCTTACCGGCGCTTCCGACTATCGGATTGCCACTCAGGAGTGGTGTACGGAGCGCTGCCAAGTCGTTCACGACATGGGCAAGCGCTTGTTCGACTCTGTTCTCCTAAAACTGGGCGATGAACTCTACGGCTGGTACTTGAATCAGCACCACATCATCAGCGATGCGTTTTCCTTTGTCATCCTGACGGGATACATGTCTCATCTGTACGAAGCGGCGATGGCTGGGACCCTCGACAGCGTGCCGTGCCTGCCCCCGTTCAAAGACTATCTGGAATACGAGCGCTCGCACAGGGGAGACGCCTCCGACGCTTCCGAACGCGCCTACTGGCGCGAACAACTCGCGCGTAAGGTGGAGCCAATCAACCTCTACGGCAAAACGATCGTCCGGCAACTGGGCACCGTCAGCAAGGTGCGGCACAATCTCGGCATCGAACGAACCTTGCGCATCAAAGCCCTCGCCGAACAGGACCCCGTCGCTGCCAAGACACAGCACGCGGCGGTGTTCAACGTGTTTGCGGCGGCGCTTGTTGCCTACCTGCATCGCCTCAGCGGAAGCAGACGGATATCGATCGGCATGCCGTTCCACAACCGCCGCAGCGGTGCTCAGAAGATGACACCAGGCATCTTTATCGGGGTTTTGCCCCTTACGGTGGATATTGACGACGACGACACCCTTCAGTCGCTGGTTGCCAAAGTCGGCGAGCAAGCGGCCGCCTCGCTGAAGAATAGCCGGTACTACTTCCATAACCTCATGCACATGCACGCGCAGGATGTTCTGCTGAACTTCCTGGCCTTCAACATGCCCGAATTCGCCGGAACGGCATCGGAAGTGCGCTGGATTCAGTCCGGCTATGGAACGGAACCTCTGACGCTGAGCGTCTTTGAGAATCCCGTGAACGAGAGTTTCGGAATTGGCTTCGATTTCAATCGGGCCTATTTTGATGACGCCCTACAGACTCTCGCCATTCGTCACATCGACAATGTCCTGGATGCGATGATCGCGAATCCGGAATTGGCGGTCTCCCAAGTCTCGCTGGTGGGAGAAGACGAACTTCGTCGTCTCGTTGTGGAGTTCAATGATACGGCCGTCGGCCTGCCCTTGGACCGTACCGTGGTCGGTCTGTTCGAAGAAACGGCAGCCAAGCATCCCGATGCCATCGCCCTACTGTATGGCGAAGAACGGACGACGTACGCGGAGTTGAACGAGCGCGCCAATCGCCTCGCTCATTATCTCCGAACTCTTGGAGTCACTTCTGAAACGGTCGTTGGATTGTGTGTGGAGCGTTCGACCGAGATGATTGTGGGAATACTGGGCATCATGAAGGCGGGCGGCGCCTACGTGCCCATGGACCCCAGCTATCCCCACGAACGCTTGAAGTTCTTCCTCGACGACACAAAGACTCCGGTACTTGTCACCCAGAGCGGAATTCTGTCGGCCCTGCCCAAGAGCGGAGCCCGCGTGGTGTGCATCGATTCGGATTGGGCTGCAATTGCGCAATGCGATGGTCGAAATCCGGAGCCCGGCGCGTCTTCAACGAATCTTGCATACGTTATCTATACCTCGGGTTCCACGGGCCTCCCCAAGGGCGTGATGATCGAACATCGCGGCCTAACAAACATGGCTCTGAATGCACGCGACCTCGCGAAACTCAGCGTCGGCGACCGCGTGCTGCAGTTCGCTTCGATGAGTTTCGACGCGTCGGCGATGGAGATTTTCCCCACACTCTGCGCCGGAAGCACTTTGTGCCTCGCCAGCAAAGAGACGGTCACCTCGTCTCGCGAATTGCGCGGCCTGCTTCAGCAACACAATGTGAACGTGGTCTTGCTGACTCCGTCGTATCTGAAGACCTTGTCGCCGGAAGATTTGCCCGATTTGAAGACGGTTATCGTCGGCGGAGAAGCCTGTCCGCCTGCACTGGCCGCGCAATGGGCTGCCAGCCGCCGCTTCATCAACGCATACGGTCCGACGGAGACATCCGTTTACGTGACCGCGGCACAGTACGACGGCGACGGCACGGAAGCGCCCGCCATTGGCAAGCCAATTGCCAATATGCAGGTATTTGTATTGGACGACCGCATGCGGCCCGCCCCATTTGGCGTCGCCGGTGAACTCTATATCGGCGGCGTGGGATTGGCCCGCGGCTATCTGAACCGCCCTGAACTCACCGAAGATCGGTTTGTGCCCAACCCGTTCGCGCAGATCCCCGGCGAGCGCCTCTACAGAACAGGCGACATCGTACGGTACCGCATGGACGGTAACCTAGAGTTTATCGGGCGAACCGATCATCAAGTGAAGATTCGCGGGTACCGCATCGAACTCGGCGAGATCGAATCGGTCTTGCAGGATCATCCGGATGTCGCCGAAACGGTGGTCATGGCGCGCGAAGACGTTCCGCAAGACCGTCAACTGGTCGCGTACATCGTTCCGCGCGAACGCAACAAGTCGTTCAATGGCGAACTGAAATCGCAGCTTAAGAAACTGCTGCCTGAGTACATGATTCCATCCGCGTTCGTCGTGCTTGACGAACTCCCGATGACCCCCAATGGCAAGGTGGACTTAAAAGCCCTGCCGCAGCCGGAACGCGAAGACCGAAATATGCGTGGCCCGGTTGTGCTCCCGCGCGATGCGGTCGAACTGGAACTCGTGCACATTTGGGAGCAGGTATTCGATGTCCGGCCTATTGGAGTCACGGACAACTTCTTCGATCTGGGCGGTCATTCACTGTCCGCCGTGTATCTGATGGATCAGATCCTTCAGAAGTTCGACCGTCTTGTCCCTCCGACGGCTCTCTTCGAATCGCCAACAATCGAGCAGATGGCGGCCGTGCTGCGCAATCAGGCCACCGACGAACCGGTTCCCGTAATTGTGCCGATTCAACCGCGCGGTTCGAAACCACCGTTCTTCTGCGTGCATCCTGCTCCGGGCACCGTGTTCTGCTACATGGCCTTGGCCAAGCACATGGGCGAAGACCGCCCCTTCTATGGCATACAAGCGCCCAGTGTCAACGGCGCGCGCGTTGTGTTCGATTCCATCGAGGAGACGGCGCGGCACTACGTGAGCGCGGTTAGGGCAGTGCAGCCCGAAGGTCCCTACTACTTGGGCGGCCACTCTTCCGGTGGTGTCGTCGCGCTCGAACTTGCGCGTCTGCTTAAGGCTGAAGGCTGCGAAGTCGGCGCAGTTGTGCTGTTGGACAGCATTGCCCCGCTGCCCGCCCAGAAGGCAGCGCAGGTCTATTCAGCATGTCAGGCTACTGCCGACGATGCATTCTGGCTGGCGTGCGTTCTCATGCTGGTTGAATTCTTCTTCCAGACACGTTTTGACATTTCGTACTCGACGCTCAAGCGCCTGCCTGTTGACGAACAATACGAGGCCGTGTTGGATTCGTTGAAGAAGGTTGGGTTTGTGCCTCCGAATTCGGGCCCCGGAGCCATTCACGGTCTGGTGGAAAACGTCAAGATGACGAGCAACGCCGCCGTCAAATATGCCCCGCCGGTGTTCGACGGCAAAGTGGTATTCGTACACACGCGCGAGCTCTTCACTTCGATTCCGCGCGGAGCCAAGCAGCACACAATAGTCATGTTCTGGCGGGCCTTACGCCAGAATTGGCGCGCCGTTTTGGGCGGCTTGCCTTATGTTTGGGCGGATTCCTTCTCGCTGGCGCGCCGTTCAGGTCTGTTGCGTCGTCTTTTCGGAGATCCGACGCTCGGCTGGAAGCGATATTCTACGCAACCCGTCGATGTGGCCTCAGCACCGGGCAACCATATCACGATGCTTATAGATCCCAACGCCAAAGAACTTGCAATCCAGGTCCGGGCAGCGCTGGACGCTCTTTCGCCGGCTCAACCTCGAAGGGCCGTGCGCGAGCGAGAGGCCAACATTCACGCCTGAACCGCGGAATAATCGGATCCATTTACAGCCTGCCGAATCGGCATCAAGGCATATCAGTACGGACGTTTCATGAAATCTGCGTTAGCTGCCAGATCATCAGCGGTCGATAGCGATACCACTTCCGCCCGTGCCAATCCGGGCCGCCGCCTCAAGGTCATGTTTATCCCCTTGAGCTACGTGCTGGCTCACACGGTTCGCCCTATCGAAATTGCCAAAGTCCTCAGGGCGCGTGGTCACGAAGTGTTCTTCGTGGGGGTTGATGCGTCTACTCCACGTTCCAAGATGAGCCTGGTGAGGCAGGCGGATTTTCGGCACGTCGTCGCGCCGGAACCCAATCACCCGTACGTGTGGGACAGGTTTATCAAGCACGGCTGGTTCAAGACATCGATCGACCTGACCTTTGTTTCGCGTTGGGCGCCGCTTCACGAAATCATTGAGTCCCACGTCGAGATCATCCGGCGGGAGAAACCGGACATTGTCGTCGGCGACAGTTCGGTGTCTGCCAGCACCTCCGCCTACATCACCGGAATCCCCGTTGCTTGTGTGCAGGGCGCCTACTTCCTCGATCACATCAACTCGAATCCGTACTACCGCATGCACCTGCGTTCGTGGGACCGTTGGAACCTGGAGCCCATGCGGCGTAGGGTGTACAAACGCCACGGCGTCAAGCCGGTCAATGCCATGCGACTGCTATGCTCTATTCCGATTCTCTCTCCCGATCTCCCCACGCTGTATGATCCGTCGCCGCGTTGCCCGCATTACCATACGGTCGGCCCCATCCTATTCGATCATCCCGCGCCGCCCCCGGAATGGATGGATGAACTAGACGACGGTACGCCCAATATCTACGTGTCCATGGGGTCGACTGGCATTTTCGATACGTTCTTGAATCGTACCTACGAAGCGTTGGGCAAGCTTCCGTATCGATTCCTGGTCACTACGGGTGGTCAAGTCAGCAAAGACACCATGCAACAGGCCCCCGCAAACTTTCGCTTTGCCGAGTTCGCTCACGGAGGAGACATTCTCCGGCATTGCGCCGCAATGGTCTACCACGGAGGCAACGGCACGATGTACCAAGGTCTCGCCGCCGGTGTGCCCATGGTGGCCGTGCCGGCCCATCTCGAGCAAGAGCTTGTGGTTCGCCACGCGGTGCGTCATGGCTTTTGCCTGGCTGCACCCAAGCCCCGCAAAATAAGCGGATACGCCTTGGCGCAGGCGCTCAAACGAGTCGTCGAAGAACCTTCATTTCGGGAATGCGCGCAGAGATTCGGTCAACAGGTCCGCGAAACGAATGGTGCGGAACGCTCAGCCGACGCGATAGAACAGGTGGCATGGCTTGGTGCGTCCGCCGAAGCGTACTTCAAGAGCGCACGCCCCTAATTCACACGTCCTGGCTTGGCTAGGATTCAAAGGCCGCTTTCGCGATGTATGCGGCCTCAAACGACCATCCCGTCGCGCACACTTCCACGCGCACGTCAATCGTCTTGCCCGTGTAGGGCATCAAATCCACGGTGACCGTCTTCCATTCACCCTTGGTGTCGATCGGCTCTTCGATCATCGGCTGGCCGTTGACGAGGATGCGCAGCGCGAAGTTGCCGCGTTTGTCGGAGGCTGCGTCCACCACAAGCTTCGGACTGCCACTTGACGCAACCTTGTAGCTGGCTGTCATCACCGCCGGTGTCTTCTCGTCAACGGGATGCAGAACAAGTACGTTGGTGCGGCCGTATTCTCTGCCGTGTATACCCGGCTCCATGTCAGTCCCGCAGGCTACGACACGCCACGCCGGATTCCACAGACTCAACTCCGTCTGAGATATAGCCTGCGACAGCATCTCCTTCTGGTGAACCCACTGTTCCACAACGATTGGCTCAGACGGTTGTTGCAGCGGTATTTCATAAGTCTTGTCCGTAATCTGACCGCCCACGCTCTGGATTATGTTCTCCGTGATGCGCTGCGACACGGGGATGAGCGAATTAAAAGAGTAGTCCGTAAAAGCAAACTTCGTGTCGCCCATCGCAGGGATGCCACCCGTGAAGTGATCGCCGAGCGCGGCGAATCCCTTCATGCAACCCAGTACCCCCGCTGCATTGGATGGGTTGCAGTCGGCATCTTGACCGCAACGCGTCGAGACTTCGACGGTCTTCGTCATGTCGCCTTCTCCGTAGACCAATCCCATGACGATGTAGGCCGCGTTCAATTTCGCATCGATGTTGAACACATTTCCGGGACTGCAATCCACGTCGTCCTGCCACTTCTCCTCAATCTTCTTCCATGTGGCCAACCAGTCGCCGGGGTTCTCTTTGTGCCAGGCAACAACGTCAGAGATGCACCGGTGAAATTCGGAGTCTTTTGGAATGCACGCCAATCCTGCCTGGATCACTTTGTTGACGTCGTTGTCTTCGAAATATGCTGCCGTATACATGCCCGCCACGAACATGCCTCCGTACAACCCATCACCGTAGTTCATGATCCGGCCGAAGATGTCGCATAACTGGTTGGACTCGTGCGGCAACCCCGGGCAAAGAATGCCAAACAGGTCAGCCTCAATCTGAAAATCGATATCGTCCGCGTGCCGATTGTACAAAGGATGTCCCGACATTGGTGGCATGATGCCTCTGCGGATGTTCTCGCGTCCAAAGTAGTTCGCGTGCCACAAATCGTACTTGGATTCGCCAAACGCTTTCCCCGCCTGCTCGTAGGAAATCCCAAGACCATAGTCCTCGAGTGCTTTGAGAAACGTCATCTCGACATACAGATCATCTTGCCCGATCGAGCCTTCGATGCGGTCAGGCTTCCATTCCTTCATGGGGTCGGTAATGGGCTTGGCGTTGGACACGAATTCGTACGGCGCGCCATAGCATACGCCTATCATCTGGCCCGCCCATGCACCCTTGCACTTGTCCAGAAACTTCTCTTTGGAGATGGAAACCATGCCCCCTTGCGCAACGGCGGAAACGGACAACAGAAGCACGGCGGTGAAAAAGGAAATGACGGAACGCATGGCATGTTCTCCCCAATAGGCTTACAAACTCAGGAGTGATTCTACACTCTGATGGCAAGCAAACGCGATCTGTAGAGTGGACGTACCTTACGTCCAGTTTCGGGACGAGTCGGAGTCTCCCAACTCACTCTGTGAGCGGTGAAGTCTCTCCATGCCCCTACGAAATAGAAGCCATTGCCCTGCCAGACATACCGCAACAAATACCGGCGTATACACGAATGGCCACGACGTGCCAAGCCTGCTCGCGAGTTCACCGAATGCCACGGAACCCACGAATCCGCCCACACCAACCATGCCCTCATGAATGGCGGTTCGCCCGTGCCTGAATGCGGGGTTGGCAACGCTGTAATACAGACTGGCAAAGAACGAAACGGCCCCGTTTGCTCCGATAATCAGGCAGCATATGGCCATCACGAACAGGCTGTGGGAGATGCCCAGTCCCAGAAACGCCAACGCGGCCGCAATCTGCCAGACGACGAGTATTCGAAACTTGTGATGCCACGTATGCCGGTGTCCCATGTCCAACGTCGTTATGACGCGCGAAGCGTACAGCATCAGGATCAACCACGACGTCTGAGTGGCCGGTCCCAGGTTAAGGCGTTCCCAAGACATGCTCCCGAAAAGTACAACAAGATCGTGGTTAGCGGCCAGCTCGTGAACACGCTTCGGAAAGACCGACCGCATCACGCCCACCATCGCCCAGCCTACAAAGCTGGCCAGCCACGTGCAATGAAGGTGGGCCTCGCTAATCGCGGTGTGCTCGGCGCGCGAGCTTAAGTCCTCCGGCGTGGCAGCGCCGAAGTAAGACAGCTCATGCGGCAAGGACATCACCAGAGCGAACGAAAGCAGTGCCGACACAAACACGAGCACAAACGGCAAGGAGTAGTGCATATCGTACAGAGGACCGGCCAGTAACGGGGAAGTGGCAAGACCCAGGCTCCACGAAATGTTGTAGTGCGCAATGCGGCGTGAGCGTAAGCGAAGATCCGGCACTGAACCGATCCAGGACTGAAGGGCCGGCCAGAACAAGGCCATGCACGTGACGCCTGCAATCGTCATGGCCGCGATGATGATCGGATTCCGGAAAAGTATCGCAGCCGGGAAAATGAGGGCATATCCCAAGCTTCCTATTTGTGCCCAGATCAATCCGTTTCGCGCACGGCCGACAAAAGTCGACGAGAGGATGCATACGGCCCCGTAACACGCGGATTGAATCGCCGATATCCATCCTGACATGCGGGCATCGCCCCCAAGGTGGTCAAAGATGAAGAACGGAAACGCCGTAAATCCGGACGATACGGCAAAGTCGAGCAGGAAGGCTGCCAGATAACAACGATGATGCGCTTTCAACATAACCGGAGGAGTTTACGGCGTGCGCCTTCGAACGTCAACCGGCCGGCAATTACTTGCCGAGAACAGCGCTTGCACCCACGCGCTCAGAATCGGATCAGCCCTGCGCGCAGCCCCGAATCAGGCACATTTCCGCCAAGATGACCCGTATCCTCCCTATTTGTTATAGTGACTTCTTGCTGCACGCAGAGCAAGTATGCATTCCATGAAAGCACGGCGAACCTTGATGACGACGGTCCTTTATTGGGGAGAAACCGAGCTGGCGTAAGCCAGATCCCGGAACACGTCCATGAAAGCGCAAGAGCAATTCATTAAGAACCTCTTTCAGATTCGCGAGATCTCCACGCTCTCCTTCAACGAACGCGTATTGCAGGAGGCCGAAGACGCTCGGAACCCGCTCATGGAGCGGCTTAAGTTCCTGGGTATCTTCTCCTCCAACATGGACGAGTTCTTCAAGGTGCGAGTCGCAAGTATTCAGCGCCGAATCGAACTCGGCGAGAAGACCATGATGGCCCTTCTTGAAAGCATCGCGGACAAGTCGCGCGAGCTTGACGAACGATCCCGCGCTGCCTACGCCGAAATCACGAAAGCCCTGGCGGCCGAAGGCGTGCGAATCCTCACCGAGAAAGACATAGCAAAGAGTACAGACGGTATCGCCAAGTGGCTTCAGGAATTTTTCCGGGAACACGTACTGCCCAGCCTTGTGCCAATCATTATTCGCGACGGTCAGCCATTCCCCCAGTTGAATGACGGGGCGCTGTACTTTGCCGTCAAAATGTGGGCAAAGAAGCCTATCTACGCCATCCTTGAGATTCCGTCCGACTTGCCGCGTTTCGTCGAACTCCCCAACGGCAACATCATGTATATCGATGACGTGATTCGTCATCAATTGAATGAAGTCTTCTATATCTTTGAATACGAACGAATCGAAGCGTTTGAATTCAAAATCTCGCGAGACGCGCAGCTAGACATTGACAACGACTTCAGCGAAGGCTATGCGCGCAAGATGGAGCGCGTTCTTCAACAACGAAAAGGCGGCCGCCCGACACGGCTCGTCTATGACGAGGAAATCCCACCGGGATTGCTGAAACTGCTGCGCCAGGAACTTCGCATTACAGTGGACGACGCCCTAATTGGCGGCGGACGTTACCACAATATGCGAGACCTCATGCAGTTCCCCAATCACCGTCCCGAGATGTCGTTTAAGAAGCTCACGCCCGTTCCGCATCCCGTGCTGGACCGCGTACGTCAGCCAATGCTTGAAACCATCAAGAGCCGTGACCTGCTGGTTACGTACCCGTATCAATCGTTCGACCATCTAATTCGTCTATTGCGCGAGGCGGCCATCGACCCCAAAGTCGACGAAATCAAAATGTGCATTTACCGCGCCGCTCGAAACTCCCACATCGTCAATGCGCTCATAAACGCGGCCCGAAACGGTAAGAAAGTATTCGTATCGATCGAGCTTCAAGCGCGGTTCGACGAAAAGAACAACCTTCGAATCGCCGAACAACTCACCGAAGTGGGCGCGCGAATCACGTTCGGCATGCCCCCCATGAAGGTCCATAGCAAGTTGTTGCTCATCAAGCGCAACAACGTCCTTTACGCCGGGCTTTCCACCGGCAACTTCAACGAGGTGACAGGGAAGCTCTACGTCGATAGCCTGCTGCTCACGGTTGACAAGCGGCTTGCCGCCGAAGTTGACGAAGTCTTCGAAGTCTTCGATGGCGCTTCCAAGATGCGCACCATGCCCATGCCCAAGCTCAAGCATCTCATGATCTCGCCGTTCAATTCGCGCAAGATGTTCCTGAAATTACTGGCCCGCGAGAAAGCCAAAGGCGAAGACGGTTATGTCTTTCTCAAGGTCAATCACCTCACCGACAGCAAGATCCTGAAGAAAATGGGCAAAGCGGCCGATGCCGGCGTCAAGATGGACCTCATTGTTCGCACGACCTATGCCGTCCTGCCCCATAAGAATATCCGGGCCATTTCCATTGTGGACCGATTCCTCGAACACCAGCGGTGCTACATCTTCGGCAAAGGCAAGGACCGCCTTGTATACCTCAGTTCTGCTGACTTGATGGAACGCAACCTTGACTGGCGAGTCGAAGCGGCATTCCCGGTATACGATCCGGAATTGCAGCAACAGGTTGTGGATGTCATGGGACTCCAAGTCGCGGACAAGTATAAGGCGCGTGTATTGGACGAGTTTCAGTCGAACCAATACGTGCGCGATGGGTCCAGCACACACGGGTCGCAGATCGAGACCTATCGGTACTTGAAAAAACTCTCCGCGCAGCAATAGTCCGCAATTTGCACTGGCGCGATTGAGCGCCGACGCAAAATGCTCACGTGCAAGACGTTGAGGTTATGCCTTGAGGATTTCTCGCGAACACACTCCGTTTTTGGAGAACCGATTTGTATTTCGCCGCAAGTCTCGCAAACACATTGGTTACGAGAGAGGTTCAAGTATGTTCGTGAAAAATCCGGGGTAGGTGGTCGTTCCACACGCGGTTGACGAGCCCTGACCATTGTGACACACTGGCCTGCGTGTGCCCGGCGAGTTTATGTGGCCAGCGATGACGCGATGGCCATGTGATGCGCGTCACCGTTGGCATTCGGGGTATGGCTTAGGACGCACGGTAAGATCATGCAATTTTGGAGATTCCTCATGAGACTCAAGGTATCGCTCGGATTATGCGCATTTCTTGTGGTGCTGGGATGGCAAGGCTGTGGAAAACCTTCTTCAGAGACACCACCCCCTTCCCAGCCCAGCGCGCCGGTAGCACCGCCAGCGGCTGAGCCCGTTCCTGCTCCAGCACCTGAAGCGCCGAAACCCTCCGCGAAAACCGTCACCATTTACCGCGACACCTGGGGCGTTCCCCATATCTATGCCGATTCCGACGAAGCCGCCGCCTACGGACTCGGTTATGCGCAAGCAGAGGATCGCCTCGCGGATATGTACGCAAACATCCGCATCGCATGCGGCAGTGCCGCGAAGTACTTCGGTAAAGACGCCAAAATGGGCGACCAAGCGATGCAGCTTGTCGATAATGCTGGAATATGCCAGAACTACTGGGATGACGCCCCGTCTGAGCTTACCGCACTGGGCGAAAGCTTCATGGCTGGAGTCAAGGCGTATATCGCGGAAAATCCCGCCCCTGCCCCCGATTGGGCAATTGAGCTGGAAGGATGGCAGTGTGCCGCCGTCGGGCGCGCCATGATCCTGCGGTGGCCAATTGGCAATGTGTTCGGCGACCTCGAGCACAAGAAGAAGAGAACAGGCGCGTCAAACGAATGGTCGGTTTCGCCATCGCGAAGCGCAGATGGAAGCGCGATACTCCTCACCGATCCTCACGTCTCGTGGGAAGGGCTTTCTGTTTTCTACGAGGCGCGCGTACACGGCGCAAAGCTACACATGAACGGGTTCTTCCTCGTCGGTTCCCCGATTATGGCATTTGGCCATACCGAGAGCGTCGGTTGGGCTCCCACAACGGGCGGCCCAGATACAGGCGACGTCTATGAGATCAAAGTCGACCTGTCGAATATGGCAAGCCCAAAATACGAGCTCAACGGGGAATGGCACCCCGCAAAGCTTCGTATGCTGAACATCGAGGTCAAGGGTGAAGCGGCAATACAACAGCCCACGACGGATACGGAATTGGGGCCCGTTATGGATCTCGACGCCGAGGCAGGGATTGCCTATGTGGCGGCATCGCCGTACTTCAAGGAAACAGGAGTCTTCGAGCAATCCTACAAGATGTGTCTCGCGAAGAATTGCGACGAGTTCTATGAAGCGGCTGGCATGCTACAGCTCATGGACCAGAACCTGATGTTTGCCGACAGAGAAGGGAACATTCAGTACGTGCGCAACGGCCGCACGCCGATTCGGCCTTCCGGCTTCGATTGGAACGCCCCGGTGCCTGCCTCCGAAGCCTCCATGTGGAAAGGGATTCATCCTATTGCAGACCTGGTGCAAATCAAGAATCCCACGCAAGGCTACATGCAGAACTGCAACATAAGCCCCGCAAATATGATGAAGGGCAGCACGATGACGCCGGAAAAGTATCCGGATTACATCTATAACGTCACGTGGGATACGCAAAATCGGCGCAGCGAACGAATCACTGCTCTGCTGGACTCCGACGACTCGGTGACAAAAGACGAGGCCATGGAATATGCCCTAAACGTGTACGACGTTCTCGCCAAACCGTGGCAGGCTGCCTTGAAAACCGCCTCCGAAAAAGCCGGCTGGACGCGCATGAGTGACCAGAGCTTTGCAGACGCTGTCAAGGCTATCTTGGATTGGGACGGCCAGTTTGAACCTGATCGAACTGCAACCGTGCTCTACAAGACCTGGCGCATGAAGTGCAACAACAAAATCGATACCGCCGCGATCGCTGACGGCAAACCCTTGTCGGGCACCGACCAGGAGACGATGCTCGCGATACTGGCCGAATCCATCAACGAGGTGCAGAACGCATACGGCTCGGTGCTCGTCCCCTGGGGCGATGTCTATCGCATTGGACGAGGCGGCAAGTTCTATCCCGCTCCCGGAGCCGACTTCGGCGGATCGACCAGCGGCTCCAATATGACCGAGACCCTGTTCGACGTGCGCAGTTCCGCGGATAAAGACAACCCCGGCAAATTCATCGCCGACGACGGTTCTTGCGCCACCATGCTCATGTTCATGCACAAAGACGGCATCGAGTCGTATACGGTGATCCCATGGGGCCAAAGCGCGAATCCAGATTCGCCACACTACATGGACCAGGGAGAACAACTGTATTCGAAGCGCAAGATGAAGCCGACTTGGTTCACGAAAGATGAAATGATGGCCAACAAGGTATCGGAGAAGGTCCTGACGATTCCGTGACTACCAAGCTCGACTCGCTGGACATCATCGCGCAGGTAATACGCGATCACTACGACTTGGGACGCGTTGACCGGCCCCAACCGCTGGAAGGCGCGCACCAACGCCGGCACCAAAAGCTGTTGGTGAATACCGCGGTCGGGCAGTTCCTGGCCAAGACGTATAAACGGGATCCCTATGTGCTCGACGCGTTGCGCTTCCAGCACCGGCTCTCGGAGCATCTGCTGAAAAACGGCATTCCCGTCGCCCGTGTGCAGCCCACGAACAAAGGGGTGCGTATCGTTGAGTTGAATACATGGGCGCTGGAACTGCAGCAATTCGTCGAAGGCGAACCGATGCAGGTGTCCAGCGACACGCTCGCGATTTCGGCCCAGGCCCTAGGGCGTTTCCATGAATGCTGCCGTGATTTCCCGCGTCCCGAGCGCGACGCGCAGATGTGGCGTTTCAGCGAAGTGCCTCGCGCGGCGTTCGCAAAGTTGTACGACATGGCAAAGATGGAAGGCGGCAATCAAGATCTCTTGAATGAGCAATGCAATCGAATTGCCCTCTTCCTTCGCGATGCGGGTGAAGCGCTCAGCCTTGAAAAGCGAAGCCGGTTTGAAACGGGCCTCATTCACGGCGATTGGCACAGCGGCAATCTCATCTACAAGAACGACCGGTTGGTGGCCGTGGTCGATCTGGAGTTCGCCGGCGACGGGTGCTACCTTGAGGACTTGTCTTATGCCATCTCCAACCTATGCATCCGCACAACCATGAAGCCCGACCGTCTGGCCAAGCGCACGGACATCTTGTTGGATCAATATCAACGATTCCGTACACTATCCTTTTACGAAGAGGCTGCCCTGTACTACGCCGTGGGCGTAAAACACATTGCGACCGTTTCCTACCAGATTCAGGCCCAAGGAAACATCGTCGCGGGGTTCTCAGCCGCCGCATGGATGGATCGCCTGGCGCTCCAATGCGGCTGGCTCGCGGAACGCGCCCACAAAGTCCGTTGGGGCAAATAGAGACCCTTACTGCAAGGAAATAGTGCCGACCTCATGAGCATGCGCGTTGGATTGATTACCCTCGGTTGCGACAAAAACACCGTCGACAACGAATATCTCGCGGGACAACTCGAGTCTGCGGGATGCGATGTGGTCGCCGTTGGTGACGACAACGCGTCCGGCTTGGATGCCGTGATCATCACGACGTGCGGGTTTATCGGCGATGCCAAGCAACAGTCCGTCGATACGATCGTCGAATGGACAGAACGCAAAGCCGAAACTGACGGACCCAAACGAGTGTACGTAGCCGGATGCCTGGCACAACGCTATGCCGACGAACTGATGAAGGAAATCCCGGAGATTGATGGCATCGTGGGTGTCGGCCAATTCCAGCGGTTGACACATATGATTCTCGAAACCGGGTCGCCGAAAGTTGGCGTCGAACACGTGCCCTCGGTGGCCATCTACCCCTTCATGCAGCGTCGTCGGCTCGATACAAAGCCATACACCTTCCTCAAGATTTCCGACGGCTGCAACCACGCATGCACCTTCTGTTCGATTCCGCTCATGAAGGGAAAGCACCGGTCCGTCCAGCCGCAGATTCTCCAGGAAGAGGTTCGCTCGCTCGTTTCCCAAGGCGTGCGCGAGTTCAATCTCGTCGCGCAAGATTTGGCAGACTATGGACGCGATCTCGGCAAGGACTATCGCCTCCCCGAATTGCTCCGAGACCTATGCGCCGTCGACGGCGACTTCTGGCTGCGGTGCCTCTACGTCTACCCGGGCGGCGTGACCGACGCGTTCCTGGACGTGATGACTTCCGAAAAGAAGATTGTCCCCTACCTGGACATGCCGCTGCAGCATCTTGATCCAAGCACACTTAAACGGATGAAGCGCCCATACCGCGAGGCCAACACAGCGGAACTTGTGCGCCGCCTGCGCGACGCTGTTCCCGGGCTTGCATTGCGCACTACGATGATTGTCGGTTTCCCGGGAGAGTCAGATATCGCCCACCGGCACATGCTCGACGACTTGGCTGCATTACGCTTCAACTGGCTGGGATCGTTTCAGTATTCGTTGGAAGACGATACGCCGGCCGGGCAGGCCGAAGACCAAATCGAAGACCGCATCAAAGAACAACGATGGCGCGCCGTGATGGAGCTTCAAGCCGAGATTACCGAATCGTATAACCGCGCTCGTGTCGGAACCCGCACGCGTATCCTCATCGAAGACTACGACGAAGGTGAAGGCTGTTACGTCGGGCGCTCCGCAACCGAAGCCCCCGAAGTTGACGGCTGTGTCTACGTGCAAAGTGAAGCGCCGCTCGCCGTCGGACAGTTTGTGGCCGTCGAAATAGTCGATTCGGATGTCTACGACGTGACGGGCCGCGTGACCCAAAGCGTCACGGCTATTTCTTCTTAAGCCGTATAGCCGCGTCCACCGTATTCCGAAGCAGCATGGCTACGGTCATCGGACCCACACCGCCCGGGACTGGCGTGATGGCCTTGGCAACCTTGCTCACCGATGCGAAATGCACGTCCCCCGCGAGCCGATAGCCAGATTTCTTGGTCGCGTCTTCCACGCGAGATATGCCGACATCCAACACGACTGCACCCGGCTTGACCATGCGCGCCTTGACAAACTCCGGGCTCCCCAATGCCGCCACGAGGATGTCCGCCTGTCTTGTGTACGAAGTGAGATTCCGAGTCCGCGAATGGCACACCGTTACCGTGGCGTTCGCCCATTTGGCCTTCTGCATCAAAATGGCCGCAAGCGGTTTCCCTACGATATTCGAGCGCCCGACGATAACGACATGCTTTCCGGCCGGGTCATAGCCATACCGTTCGAGCAGCACTTGGCAACCGTGCGGCGTGCATGGCAGATACCCAGGCTCACCAATGAGCATCTTCCCAACATTAACCGGATGAAAACCGTCCGCATCCTTGTCCGGCGAAATCGCGTTAACGACCTTGCCTTCGTCAATGTGCTTGGGTAGCGGGCTCTGCACGATGATGCCGGTTACTCGCGGATCGACGTTCAGTTTCTCGATCAAGCCCAGCAGTTTGCGTTCCGTGACGGCCGATGGCAGGAAATGCGGGAAGAAGGCGATACCGGTTTCCTCGGATCCGCGCTGCTTGTTGCGCACATACGACTGCATCGCCGGGTCGTCTCCAACAAGCACGACGGCCAGGCCCGGGCGAATTCCTTTCTTCGCGAGTTGCGCCACTTCCTCCTTGATTTCCGCCCGAATCTCGGCAGCTACTTTGTTCCCGTCAATGATGCGTGCTGTCTTGGCCATTGCGCCCGATTTCCCCTATGCCTTTTCCATTCTTACGACAACAAATGCGGATGCAGAGTGTAGCACATTTCAGGGGGCGGGAGGATGGGTATGCCTTCATTCGATACGGCGGACAAAAGCCGCGCGGAAACTGCCCGCGTCCTACGTGAAGCGGCGTCTAATAAGTACGACCACACCCAGGACGAGAACTGCCAGGATCGCCGGCAACGCTACACGGGCTCCCGGTGATGAAGCCACTGACTGCACCGCCTTCATCAATGCCCCGCCGAGCCTGCCGCTACCCTGCCCGGCGGATGCCTGCCCTGGCGACACTCCAACGGCCGACGCAGTATGAAAGGAATCTGCGGCTTCCTGCTGTCCACCTTGCCCGCTTCCGGTGGCTGACGCACCATGCGTGGCCCGATGCACGGCCGCTTGCTCTGTATCTGCGCCCGAATTCGTGGCCGACGCGGGCACGGCGGCGATACCGGCTCCTTCGGCCTGCTGCTGTATCTGAACCTCGATCGTCTCCCGGATGCGCTTGGCAAGATCGCCAAACCGCTCCGCGAATCCAGCATGCTCCCGGAGGAAATCTTCGAGCGCGCGCAGACGCTCATTGGGGTCATCAAAGCGTTGTATTGCGGTCCCCAACATGACGGCCGCCGCATTCAGCTTGAAAGCCTCGATGTCCTGCAACTCCGTTTCCGGATTCTCCCCGCCCGAAGGCGTGAAGTTCATGGTCTGCTCGTAGTACTTGTCTGCTTCCGCCCGGTTTCCTTGTCTGTCGGCTATTTGCCCCAGCGAAAACAGGGATTCCGCCGCGAGCACGTTGTCCTCCGGATAGTCTTCCATCAACCCCACGTACATATCCTGCGCCACCTTAGGGTCAATAGGGATTGCCCGATTGGCGGCCATCCGCCGCACCGTCTTCATGTACGGATGATCGGCTGGATACGTGTTAATGACATTCGTGAGCGTCTCGTAGGCTGCAACCGGATTTGGGGGTTGCCCGGCTTCGGACAGATCCCACTCGTGGATGAGCGCGATTTGCGCCTCCATCTGAATGTTGTTCGCATAACCGGGGTAGGCCTCGATGAGATTGCGGTACTCATCAATGAGCGCCTGCTTGCCGCGTGTTCGTGCATAGTCAGGCCCGATGCGGTTCAACTCGTCGGCGACGCTCATGTAGTCATACATCTCATCCGCCAAAGCCAGCACAAAAAGGCACAGCACCACTGACAGTATGGCTGGCCGCCAAGCCCGCGCTGGAAATCGGGTTATGTTCAGATTATGCCGCATACGTCACCACATCGATTCTACCACGATACCGGGCGAACCACGTTCCGTTTCATTTGCTATACTCTAGGTGGCCGGGCGCCCGGCCTGTTGTCTGCAAGTGAACGCTGTATGGAAGGGCAATTCCTATGTTTGAAGACATCGATGCTGCGGCGGAGCGAATTCGTGACAAGCGGGCGAGCTGGGTGGATCGTCGTGATGCTGCCGAAATTCTCGGGCGCGCAGCCATGAGAGCCTTGGCGCCCCTTCATGAACTGCGCGAAGAAATGGATGTCGATGTCCGGCGATCCATCGAAAGCGCACTCGGACATGCCGCATCCGTGCTCAACGGCGTCATCCCTAGAGACGCCCTGGGTCCAATTCCTCTGGAAGAATTGGTCCGGTCCTGCGAAAAGAAGGGGGAGCGCGAAGTACTCGCCGATGGCGACGCATTCGTCGTCAAAGTCACCTTGAAAACGGGACGCTCCCAACATGTCCATGTCAAACCGCTTAACCGGAAAGATGGAGTCCGGCTGTATCAAGTCTACAGCGTGTGCGGCAAAGCCGACGAAAAGACTTACGCGTGGGCGCTTCGCGCCAATGCCAAGATGGCCCAGGCAGCTATAGCCCTGACGGGACACGACGACGAGGAGCGTTTTGTCCTCGTGAACTGTTTTCTTGTGGAAGAGGTCTCGTGCAATGAAATGAAGGCATCCGTGAAAGAAGTCGCTTACCTCGCGGACTGGATGGAGCAAAGGCTGGGCAACACGGACGAATTCTGAGGGACTCCGCACCATGGATAAAGTTCAGTTAGCCGTGGAAATCCGCGCCGGAAAACACGCCGGAGCAGTGCTCTCCAGTGTGGATCTGAGCGGTTGCGATCTCGGGGGCTCCAATCTTGCCGGAGCCCGGCTTTCCGGCGCCAATCTTGCCGGTGCGAATCTTCGTGGCGCGAACTTGAGGGAGACGTTCTTCGATGGCGCCGATCTGCGCGGAGCGGACCTGTCCGAGGCTGACCTCGAATTTGCGGTCTTAGGTGCGGCGGACATTTCCGAAGCCGACCTCACCAATGCCAACATACAGCGCGCGAACTTGGTCGGAACGAAGGGCCATAACGCGCGGTTTGACGGGGCGCTCCTCTATTATTCGCGGCCAGGTAACGCGGACTTTCAGGGCGCTTCGTTCAAGCGCGCCGATATCCGTCGCGCCATCTTTCGCCGCGCCAATCTCGCGGGGGCCTCGTTTGAAGGTGCTGAAGGTCAAGCCAATTTCGAAAACGCCAATCTGGAGGGGGTCCGGAGATGATTGTGCGCCGATTCCTCCTCGACGTGAACGAAGCGAATGCGTTCATCGTCGCGTGTGAAGAGACTCGCGATGCGTTGCTGGTCGACGCGGGAGATTTTTCCCCCGCTGTAGCGGAGTTCGTCTCGGCCCATTCCCTGAATCTATCGCAAGTCTTCATCACCCACGATCATTACGATCACGTTGACGGTCTCGCTCCCGTCGTGGCTCGTTACGGCGCCCGCGTCTTTGCCGGGAGATCGGCTGTTGGCGGGTGCGACGCTACCAAAGTGTCGCAAGGCGCAACCGTGCGCGTCGGGAACCTGGTGGGCAACGTCTGTGAGACCCCCGGTCATACGCCGGATGGCCTGAGCCTCGTGTTTCCAGGTCATGCGTTCACCGGCGACGCACTGTTTGCCGGATCCGTGGGAGGGACGTCTTCGTCCGAAAACGCCAAGCGCCAACTCGATGCTATCAGGAAGCACATCTTCACCTTGCCTCCCGATACCATGATTCATACCGGACACGGTCCGTCGAGTACCGTCGCGATTGAAAGCAGGTTCAATCCGTTCTTCGTCTGAACCGGCGGTGATCAGAACAACGACTGCTCGAAGTCCCTCGCCGCATCGGCCAGTTCGTCAATCCACGGCTGCTTGTCTGCGGGCGCATGAACGTTGGCCTTGTCCATCCACGCGACCGTACGGCGAACCCCCTCTTCCCACGGCAGCAGGTCCCGGAAATCGGGGATGTCGCGCTTGGTTCGGTCGTTTCGATAGGCGGCGTGATACTGGAAGATCTCACGCAACATGACCGTTTCGTCCGCGGGAGCGCCGGCGCAGATCTGCTGCGTGGTCATGGGAACGATGACGGCCTCGCATCCGATGGCGCGAGCCATTCGCTCGTGAAACACGCGCCAATCCATAATTTCATCGCCCACCAGATTGTAGGCGTTGCCAAACGTCTCGGCACGTCCCAACGCACCCACAAAGCCCTTGGCCATGTCGCCGATGTACCCCGGCTGCCACAAACCGTAACCGTCGCCGGGTACCAGGATGGCTCTTCCCTCGCGAATGCGTGTAACAAGACTTGGATTGTATCCCCAGATATCCAATAGCGGCGCCCCGGGTCCATAACAGTGAGAAGGCCGGAACATCGTTACCGGGAACTTCCCTGCCTGGTGAGCTTCCCGGAATACGGCCTCGGCGTCCCGCTTGCCCCTACCGTAGTCGCTCACCGGACGGTGCGGCTCGTCTTCATCGGCGGGAATTCGCGTCAGAGGACCTCCGTACACGCACACCGTGCTGCAAAACACGTAGTGGTCCGTTCTGTCTCCAAAGACCTCCACCGCATTACGGGCGCGATCCGCGTCGTACGTGATCATGTCGATAATCGCATCGAAGCGATCCTTGGCCATGGATTCCGCAAACGCCCCGTGATCGGAACGATCACCGACGATCGTCTCAACCGAACGGCTATAGCGCGCCGGCGTGACTCCCCGGTTGAACAGTACCGGGTCGTGCCCCTTCTCCAGAAGCCGATCCACAATTGCCGTGCTGATGAGCCCCGTGCCGCCGATGACCAATACACGCATGCCGAAACCTCTCCTTGCAACCATCCAATCTTAATACTAACAGGATTGGCGCGTTTCCTCCAGAGTGTCAGTCTGGTATCATCACGGCTCGAGTCCACGAAACGGCACAAGGGGAGAGAATCCATGTTGCATCTTGCATTGGTTCTGTCGGTCGGCGCGATCACCGCTGCATCCGACGATTCACCGCTCAAGTTTGAACGTCAACGTATTGGCGACGTCACCTACGAAGCCTGCTGCATCGCCGATATCAACAACGACGGTAAGAAGGACATCGTGTCCGGCGAATACTGGTTCGAGGGACCGGATTTCACCGCGTCTCACAAGATCTGCACCATTCGCCGGGAATTGGATTATTACGACGATTTCAGCGATTACCCCATGGATGTCAATGGGGACGGATACGTCGATATCGTGACGGGCGGCTGGTTCGGTGAAACGCTGTCCTGGCGCGAGAATCCCAAAGGCCAGCCAGTCGAATGGACGACCCATGAGATTGCCAAGTGCGGCAACATCGAGCGGCCCATGTTCTACGACATCGACGGAGATGGCGACGTCGAAGTCATTCCCAATCTGCCGGGCACGAAGTACATCTCCATCTTCAAACTGGTGCGCGACTCCCAAGGCAAAGGCACCGGCCAATTCAAAGAGACAAAGATCTACGAGAACAGCGCCGGACACGGCATGGGGTTCGGCGATATCAACGGCGACAAGCACGTCGATATCGTATTGCCCTGGGGCTGGCTCGAAGCCCCGGCTGACACCTACACGGGCACATGGATCGAGCACCGCGATACGTTCAATCTGGGCGGCGCCAGTTGCCCGATCCTGACTTATGACGTCAACAAAGACGGCAAGAATGACATCATCGTAGGTCAGGGGCACGATTACGGTCTGCATTGGTACGAGCAAAAGGCCGATGGTACGTGGGAGAAGCACGATATCGACACTGAGCGTTCGCAGTACCACGACATGATGCTCGTGGACGTGAACAACGACGGCGTTGACGATGTCGTAACCGGTAAGCGCTACCGCGCTCATCAGGAGCACGATCCCGGCTCTCTCGATCCGGTGGGTGTCTATTACTTCACCGTCGACGGCGGCAAGTTCACGCGCAACACCGTCGACTATGGCCCTGCCGATCAGCACAGCGGCGTCGGCATCTTCTGCTGGGTGGAAGATATCGACGGCAATGGCTGGAAAGATATCCTTGCCCCAGGAAAAGAAGGTATGTACTTGTTCAAGAATATGGGCAAGTAAGCGCCAAATAGTACGCAACTAAAGGACGCCCCGGTTTGTCGCCGGGGCGTCCTGTTTATCGAGTCTGCGCTCTCTGAATTGCTTTGCTACGGCGTGGCAGACGCAACGGCCACGGACGACGGCTTCACCTCAATGGGGTTGGTATACACCCAAGGCGTCCACTCTCCGGCAATCTCAAATTCCGCCTCAATCCGATATTTCCCCGGCTCCTTCACCGGATACTGGAAAGTCCGTCCTTCTTGCGTCTCGATTGGATTGCCGTCGTGAACCAGCGTGAACCGGACCGGATACGGGGAGGCAGCGTGCAGCACGATCCCGTCGGCCATAGGCACTTCTTCGCCCATGACAGCTTTCACCGGACCCGACTCCGCATAGTATGTGAAGCCCCGCGCATCGGCAATCATGTCGAACCCAACGAAGACGCGTCCCTTTCGCAGCGCGTCCAATATGGCCGCTTCGCTCAAGTCCGTGGCCAGCACGTGGTTATTTACAAAACGCAGACTGCGCTCATACGGGTCAAGCTGCAGGCGAAAGACCTCCTTGCCCTGCTCAAGCGGGCCGCAGAACAGGCGCAACAGCCCCCGCGTCGCGCCGTTGAGCTTGACGGTTTCCATTTCTTCGCCGCTGCCCTCAAAGATCTGCAGGTTCTCGTCGTTGGTGTAAACGCCGTACACGCCATTGTTCTGGTGCGCGTCTCCCGCGCAGATCCCGACCATCTTTCGATCGCGGTTCAACTCGTCCCAGTGCTTGAGAATGTCCGTCTGCCGGCGAAATATGGTTCGCATGACATGGTCCGGATACTTCCTCAGCGAAAACGCGACGTCCGGTAGCAAATCTGCAACGCTGGCATTGTTTTCCTTGAGATTGGTGTGGATGTTGTAGATTTCCATGCCCGCGATCTGCGGCAACTCCCAGTGCCGATCTTCCTCCGAATGCGCAATGAAGAGCAATCCGCCGCGTTCCTCGATGGTCTTCACCAGCGATTCCTCGCTGGCTCCGCAGTCCAGGACGGTATCGTCCGGCAATCCCCACGGCATGAAGCCGTAGGGCATCTCGAACCCGCGAACAAATAGAACCCCGTCGTGAATGCCCTTCAATCCCAGGCTGTAATCGGCCTTGCCTTCGACGCAATGATCCGACATGCAAATAAAGCTGATATCGGCGGTGTGCGCCGCTTTGATGATGTCCGGGAATGTCACTTGGGAATCGTGAGACAACTCGGAGTGGCTGTGGCAGACACCGCGGAATTCGGTCCACCCATCGTCCAACTTGACGGGTTCATACTGCGCGCGAATCGCTTCCCACGCGGCCGCAACCTTCGGGAAATAGTAGAATCGATTGTAGATCGGTTCCCGGAAAACGAATCCGAAAACCACTGCGCCCAAAACGATCAAAAACACGGCCAGGCGTACGGTCCACTTGATGAGACGACGGAAGCACCCTGGTCTTTCTTCTTGGTTGCTCATAATAGGTTTCACTCCGCGATGAGTCCGGTTGCTGCGCTTGTGCGGAGAGAGTATACCCCAGGTTCACGAAAATCGCGTCATGCATCCGCTGATTTGAGGCATTTGCTTCCCGTATCCGGAAAGGGCTTAATGCTCGCAGATACACTTGGAAAAGCGGGGAGAGAATGCCATGACACGCATCACACATCTCGGGGTTGTCTTCCTGTTCTTCGCGGCTGCCGCAATTGCGGCGGAGAACTCGGCCTGGACCACGGACCACCGCTGGGGTGGAATTGGCGGAATCTTTCTGTTGCCTGATACGGGTGAACTCTGGGTCGAAGTCGAGAAGGCCGACCTGAATCGTTCCGACAAACCAACTTTCATGACACTTATTCTCTTCGGTCCCGACAGGCAAGTGCTTGACGAAAAGACTATTCCTGACGACGGCCAAGCCAAGGGCAGCGGGACGGGTCCCGTCCAACACGCTCGTGTCGCGACTACCGTTCGCGGTGTGGGCATCTACGGCGTACTCGTCACGGTCTCGAATGACCGGTACGGCGAGAACGTGGAGTGGGGGTTCCGCACCAATTGCACGCATTACGTGATTGAGACTGCGCGCGGCCACCGCGACGCCGATCACGAAGAGCCAATCGTGCTTCGAAATCCGGATGTCGCTGGCGACGTGTGTTTCGTGCCGCGCGCGGGCGAGTTCACCATCGACGTCGCCGAAGCGTCATCGGAGTCCGGCCCCCTGGAACTGTTCAACGCGCTCGATGAGAAAGTGGGAGAGTTGCCCATCGGCTCCGACGGTACCGGTTCCGCGAAGTTTCGCGCCGATACGGTATCTGCGATGGAGCCGTGGCGGTTGCATCTGCCCAAGTATTCCGGGAGCGTCCAAATTGATGGCGTGACACGCTGGTCGCAGAAGGATTCGTTTCGCGACGAGACGCTGTGGTCGCCGCAGAAGGACTCATGGTTTGGGTTCGCCGCCGTGCGTTGGATGCTGACTCCGTACTCGAACACAATCTATGCGGGCACTCAGGAAGACGGCACGAGCACGTTCCAGGTTCATAACAACGATTCCAGAAGCACCGCCGTTACTTTGGATATCGAGTTCCCTGAGGACAAGAAGTGGTCCGCGGAACTGGACAAGTCCGAGGTAACGCTCGGACCCAATCAATCCACGGAGGTCACGCTTAGATATCAATTGCCGGCTGAAGGCGATCAGTGGGAGTGCAAAGTGCGCGCAATTCCGAATGACGCGCCAGAACTCGCAACCTTCTCGACCTTCCGACTGCGCCGAGGCATCGCGCCCGCTTTGGCGCCGCTTTCGATGCCGCTCGATTTGAAGCCTTTCCAACACGAAAACGAACAACTCGGCTACGCCCCGTCGTGCCCGTTGACCAATCAGGTCTACTTCGATATGAACAATCGGCCGGTTGTGAATAACGGCGATGGCCTGTCAGTCTTGAACGATGGCAAATGGCCGACTGCCTCTTACACCGCGCCGGGGAGCGCGCCAATACGTTCGGCGACCACCAAGGTCGCGTTCGATCGCGATAACGGCATCTACTCAATCGGCGACGCAAATGGGAAGGTGCTCCTTTATTCGGGCGATGGCGGGAACCATTTCGCCGCCACCGCGATCCCCGCGCCCGGGACGTGCGACATCGAGCAGTTCTCCGGACACAACCTTCCCGATGGGCCACCGCCTTTTGTGCAATTCAATCTGACGGAGAAAGACCCTAATCTCATTTGGCGTCGATTGAACGATATGCTTCTCTATCTTCCCAAGAAGGAAGCAGACGGAACGGTCTCCCTGCAAGAGCCTGTCTTGATCACGAAGAAATGCATCGGCTACTCGGGACACTCCGGCATGCCTTCAACCATCGTGTCGCGCGGTTCCAAGGTTCACGTCGTGTGGGCCGAAGCCACGGACCCGGCGGAACAGGTGCCCGGCGTCCCAACCTATGCGGCCACCTACGACCGTGAGACGGGAACGCTGGGCGCGCCCGCGCTGATCGGCTACGGGCCTCCCGCGAACGACGTTCACAACACGCCGTGCATCACGATGGACAGCGAAGGATATCTCCACGTGCTCATTGGCACGCACGGGGCCACGTTCAAGTACTCGCGCTCGCTGAAACCCAACAGCACCGCAGACGGTTGGACGCCCGCGGAAGACTTGGGAGCGGGCCTGCGCCAAACCTACGTGGGCATGGTCTGCGACAAGGACGACACGCTCCACGTGGTGTTTCGTCTTTGGCAGGACGATACGCAGCGATTCCCCTCGGGCATCTATGCATGCCTCGCGTACATGAGCAAGCGAAAGGGAGAAGCGTGGTCCGCGCCGCGGCTGCTTGTCGTGCCGCCGTTCTCCGAGTACAGCGTGTACTACCACCGTCTGACCATCGACCGGAAAGGACGCCTCTTCCTGTCCTACGATTACTGGTCCACGTTGTGGTTCTACCGCAACGACCACATGGGTTCGAGGCGCGCCCTGATGATGTCGCCGGACAGCGGCGCCACGTGGAAACTGGTGGATTCCTCGGACTTCGCGCAGTGAAGACTCCGCGGCCGACGCCGCGGGGACTCAGCGTTTCTTGAGCGAGTCAAGGAACGCGCGTTCTTCCGCGTCGAATTGGTCGAACAATCTGCCTTCCTCCGGTCGCAAGTCGAAAGACCGTCGCGGGCGTTCGTCGCCTTTCCCGCTGCGTACCGACCCGTTGTGAAAGCACCAGCCTGCGGCTCCCGATGCCTTCGACTGTTCGAGGTCCGTTCTGAAGTCGTCCGCCTTCGGTTCCCAATCCGCATACCCGCGCCGGAACGGCTCCTGATACAACACCGGCACGATGCGTCCGCCCTTCATCAAGTCCAGATAGTGCCGCGTCGTCTCGCCGGTTTCCGCGGCGCTGCCCGCGTAGCGCCCACGATGCGGCGCGACGAAATCCACCTTGCCCGTTTCAAGGTAGTTGCCGAATTCCTCGTCGCTGATGTCGCCGCCCTGCGACGCGGTACACAGCCGGTCCGGATCGATGCGCTTGATCGACTCGACGAGACGGCCCACTTCGCTCATCGGCACATGGCGCTCATCGCCCACGTTGCGCTCGTTCCCCACGTCGAAATAGACATTGCGATACGGTTTTAGTTCGCGGGCCAAGGTCTGCATCACGGCTTCATGTTCCGCCATGGTGCTCGGAAAATCCGGAGCCTTGCCCCGCGTCACCGTCACGTCGACCACCATGCCGCGCGTACCCGCAAGCTTGCAGAGTCGCAGCAAGCGGTCCATATACGGCCGCCGTACCGAGCCATCCGGCGCGACGGCGCTCACGTTGTTTTCGAATGCATTCCACGTCACCCATACCCGCACCCAATTAAAGCCGAGCGCCTTCATCTCGTCGAGATCGCCCGCCACAATCGCCTTGTCCTCGATGGCCAAGGCCCCGTAATAGCTAATACCCAGCAGAAACGCGGGCCGCTCATCGAGCGTAAAGCGGGATGAATCGACACCAAGAACGGGACCCGCCGCAAGCGCCATGAAGACCACGAATGAAGCCGACATTGGATTCGCTCCGATCTACGTTGGGAAGAAATTCCCTTAGCCTGGCGCGGCACAGCCGCAACCAGAAGAGATTCAACCACGGATGAACACCGATGAACTCCGATAAACGAACCAAATAAGCGCCACTGTTCTCGCGGCCGCCAGCAGCTACACTACTTGGAGTCTGCGGCATACCTTGCGCCGCGCTCGGCGAGCGAGGCGCTACTGGGACCGCGTTTCGGGAAGTCGGCTCATGCAGAGTTTTTTGCGTTTGGGCCGACGCCGGGAGTCCCTCGGCGCTTGCTGACGGCGGGTCTCCTTGTGGCGCAGCCGCCCTCGGCTGCGATTCAGTAGCGCAGCGCTCGCCGAGCGCGGCGCAGGTTAATCGTGGTCTCTGTCGTGGCTCAGCACATCCAAGCAAATCCGTAAACCATGGCCAACACGCAGCCGTTCAACAACTTACTCCCCCAATACGTAACTTTTCTACGATCTTGAGGAATAGGGACCTGTATCCCCTGTAGTCCTGGTCGAGGGATCTTTCATGTCTTCACGGTCTTTCCACATTCCAATAGCGGAACATGACGAGACCGAGATCGACGCCGACATCGGTGCCTTTGCCGAGTGCTTTGGAATGATGTATGCAATCTCCTTCCCGCGCTTGGACAGCGTGACCGTCTCGCCGCGCTTGATCGCCTCGACGATCTTCCCGGGATTACGACGCAGGTCTGAAAGGGTGACCTTCATGCTGGGTGGCCTCCGATTGGTGTGCACACGTTAAGCATGTACTCTTGCGGCCAAGATTGACAACAGGAGTCTTCCGCGAGACGGTAGTCCGCGGAAGAATCGACGCCTCCGGACTCTCGGAAGGGGGGTGCCCCGCGATGTGTTTTGACGGGGCAAGGGGGGCCCCCCGAGCGCGCACCGGCGCACGATGTCGGGTAAGCGCCTGTGAAAAAATGAGTTAGAGCGGATGGCGTTTCTTGAAAACCCGCGAACGGCTGTCCATATTCGTACGGGACACCCCCCTTTCCCGGAACCGGGAGTCCCTGGCCGTTTTATGGGAGTCATTCCGGTCATCCGGTGAACTTCCGACTCTCCGAAGCCTGGCCGCGAGCATACGCGGAGTGGCGAAAGTATCTGCAACGACATTGTAAGAACCCCACTCTGTTTGTGACGCACCTCACATATATGCGCAGAGTCGTTGCACTGACGTGGCGAATGAAAGGGACAGGCCGGACAAGGAGGCGATGAGCGAGTGGTAGCAAGCGGACTGACGCAGCATCCTGGCGTCTTCGCGCCTTTGCGTTGAAATCAAATTAAGAGGAAACGCAAAGACGCCAAGGCGCAAAGACGCAAAGTAAGGCACGTCGCCGCTATCCATATCCAACATGGATACTGAGGATTGATACTTGGTCTGCAAGGCGTGAGTGGACTTGTGTACCCTTGAGTCTTTTTGGGTTATCTTCTTTGTGTCATCGTGCCTTGGTGGTAACGACTCTTCGATTATCACCGCAACAGCACGAAGACAATGAATGAGTGGTCATACGCGGACAGCCGGTGTATCCTGGCGACTTATCTTGAGTTGAGATCAATTCAAGAAGAAACGCAAATCAAGAGGAAACGCAAAGACGCCAAGGCGCCAAACAACAACTTGACATCTCGTAAGGCATGTAACCTGGAATTGCCGAGACCCTACGGTACACGAAGAGCATCTTTCCGAAACGTTTCTATGGCTTCTGGAGGGATTCGAAAGGAGGTTTGAGCACCCTGCCACCAGCGTTGCCAGTCTTCCCTGTCCCGGCCAAAGTTCTGCCGCGTGACCAGTTCCAACGAGGGAATTACAAGGGCTTGAGAGTCATCCATATCCGGTTCAATACGTTTGATGGTAATCGGTATGGCATCTCGGTCGCCAAGCATAATCAGTGCCCGAAACGCCCCGTCCAACGCGAAAACAGTCTTGTCATGCAAGTAGTTGCGTAACGGTTCAATCGACGTCTGGTCGCCCAACGCGCCAAGTGCCTCCATAATCTTGGTGTGGGCCCAGAAGTCTCGCTTGCTGGACTGGAGCGAGCTTATAAGGAACGGGACAGCTTCTTTACGGTCGAGCAATGCTAGAGCGGTGGCTTTGACTTCGTCTATGTCTTGTACGATAAACGCCCCCTCGTGTACGGGTTCATTAAATTGTCCACATAGAACAAGTCCCAGCATTCCCGCTTCTTTCGCCCATAATTGGTCTCGCGAATACAACTCGCGTAGAACTGCAAGTGATTTGGGGGAATCGATTCCGCTCAGGATGAGCGCGACGTTTCTATGTGAACCGTGATAGAGCTGCGTGTAGTTTGACGACTCTGCTTCCAAATACGGCAACACGGCGTCGCCATACGCGATACACGGCCCGACGGCGACTTTCTTGTTGAATTCGGGCACATGGATCGCCGCGTTCGCCGCCGATGCCGGTGAACTGACATTCGGGAACATATCGTGTCTTACGATAGAGATGAGTCTGGAGGCGGAATATACGACCGCGACAGCCATGCAGATTATGACTGTAGCCACGCTTAGTCTCTTTGCCATTCGCAAGGCCCGATTCGTTTTGGTAGCGCTAATTGTCAGTTGACTATTCAATCGTGAATCACCGCATCTGTGCTTTGCGATGTCTTCACTCTTTGCATCTTGTCCGCTTAATCCAACACTTCGCCTCAGTCTCTTATCAATTCACTGTTAGACCCCACCATGACCGCCGGGTCGTCCGTCGGGTATCTATCAATCGAAAGTCGGCGTAGCTTCCTCTTTGATTCCAAGTCGTACATATGCACGCACAGCCTTGTCCAGCGGGGAAATACATGGAAGGCCGATACGTAAAACCGCTCCGTCTGGTCCCATCCAGAAAGCGATGGATCTCCAATTACTACCAATACGCGCGTGAGACTCAAGGTTTCGATGTCAAGTTTGCAGATCCAATGCGTGAGAGCATATTCCGAATCTTCTTCACAGGATACATGGGTACCGGAAGGGGAGAGATAGCGGATCCGATCCTGGCAATTGATACGCTCCACTTCACCTGTGTGTCTCAGGTACAACAGGCAGTCGGCAAATTCATAGAGATCATTATCCAGACTTGAGTCTATACGGATGACGTGGCTCAATCCGACGCGTGCAACTTGGAACACGAGTATATTCCGTGGCTTCGCGGGGAGGTGGACGATGATTCGCCTTCTCTGGACATCTGTATTTGTGTCCGCCATTGAGACCAGAACCAGGTCTAGTGCATCGCTCTCCGCTTCCTTTACAAGAAGACACAGTTCACGCTTGTCGCACCATGTTGGCCCAGCCACGAGTTGATCCGGTCTATAATCCGTTGGAATGACACGGCAACTTCGCTCATCCGACAGAAGACACAGTAAGTTCACTTTCTCGTTGTGTTTCTCAATCCAAGCCACGGAAGGCCGAGTGTCCAACAAAACACGCGGTGTCACGGTATAGTAGGGAGTAGGTCCGTCGACTCCCGCAAGAAGTCTCAATGGCGCTACGTCTTCCGATGTCTCATTCTCCACGGGGTTTCCCGGTAGGCCCGCGCCATAACCGGGCTGACGCTCTCTGCCAAAGGCCACGAACGGCACTTCGATCGGCACTGTTGGCGAATCGAAGCTGATGGGGCAAAACAACGGAGTTAGATCCTCGGACACACCAGATTTGATGTCTTCGAAGCAGCGCCGCACTGTGCCTCCGTCCACCCGCATCCCGCCTGTGCGTATCAGCGTCTCTGTACTTTTCGTGTTGACTCCAACAATCGAGTCATTCCAGGCCACCACAGTGAAGAATTGAGGGTAATCGGTGGGTTCGACGAATTCGGCGGTCCAACTCCGGAAATTGACGAAGAGACCGTGAATAAACGAGGGAAGAGTTTTCATGTCAACGTCGAAACCTGCAATTCTTACAACCAGAAGAAAGCACAGGAACACACCGGCCAGGCTAACGACCCCGCACGAGAATCCGACGCACAGGCAGCTTCGGAGTCGTAGCCGCTTCTTCACGTTGACCAGTCCAATATCCGTCTCCCTGTTTCGTAGATCAGACAAGTTAGCTTGTATCCCCGCCGCGCAGACTCAGCGAGACCTCCGAAGTCTCTCCGTCTCCTACTGTGACTGGCGTGGATTCAACGCGCTTTTCCCCTGTCCGGGGGTCTTGATATACAACATGGATTCCATAGGTATCCGCCGGCAAGTGTTCAAAGCGAAATGTACCGGTTTCGGAAGGCCGTTGTTCTCTCATCAGAAATGTTGCCGTAGGGTCTTCATAGAAACGAGCATTGACATTGGGTTCGTTGGGCGCGTAGGGCCACTGCTGCTGCCGCGCCAGATAGATCTGTTCCACTCGATAGTCGAGCGCGTTCTCAATCACCCCATATACTTCGCCCGTATCGCTACCGATGGTAAACTTGAAAACCTGAGTACTGCCCGTCTGGGAAGCGGCCGCCACTTCAATATTGTGGTAGCTCCTTTCCCAGGGACTGCCCTCGTACTCGACGAGAGGGGTAACCAGATAGGATCCCGGCGAAATCGACACGTCGTAAACGCGCGGATTCTCCTGACCTTCTCTTTCTTCAATACTGGGTTCGGCCCACCCGCCCGTAGCAGTGAAAACGTTAATACCGTAGAGCTTTCCAGAGAACCCTTTGGCGTAATACACTTCGAATTGAACAGGAATTCCCTTCGAAAGCAGAACCCGCCCCACATCGGCTGTTTGGCCGCTTTCGATCCGGATATCCGGCACCCGCACCGCGTAGTACCCCGGACTACTGACGCAAATTGTGACTGTTCCAGGTGTGAGGAACTGGACAGCGAAGCCGTCCGGATCGGTCTGGGCGATTTCTCTCATGGAGTTCGGCATGATGAACTGGCCAGTTTCGTCTCGTATGCATTCTCGCGCGACTTCTACCGTTGCCTGCGCAAGGACGCCGCCGGTATCCTTGTCCACGGCTACCCCAGCCAGGCTTCCAGAAAGCGGCAACACAATACGGAGGTTTCGCTTGCCGACAGGAACTCCGGTCACCTCGGCTTGAGTGGGCCCGGCGGTTTCCTCTTTGTAGTCGTGATAGGCGAAACGGGCGATGATATCGAACCGTGCCCCCTCAAGCAGATTGGGGAGTGCAAAATGCCCTTCACTATCCGTCCGCTGTCTAGTCTCCAGAGGATACTCCTTAAGCGCGACCGACGCATTCGCGACCGGCTTCCCTTCTGCTGTAACGACTCTTCCTTCGATACTGCCCGTCCCACCCGCTTCAAAAGGCAGTGCCAAGTCTGCCTCTACCGTTTCGCCGGGACGCCGTATGACCACAGCTTCGTCGCGGTAGAAGGTCTTACCATTCAAGGCTGAGCCCGGTACGAGATAGCACTGGGCTTTTAGGTAATACGTGCCCGTCGGAAGCAACGAGAACCGGAAGGTGCCGGGGGCGGGCGGACTGTCTTTGGGAGGTACTTGGGAGGAGGGCCCTGCCACTTCAGTTCCCGTCTCGTTTTCCAGCGAGATACGGATGCTCCCCAACCCGTACGCTGTATCAATGGGTTGGTTATTGGAAAGGAGAAGTCTTCCTTGAATTACCGAACCGCGTACCAGCGAAATCGAGTCACTCTGAAAACCCTGAGCGGGAAGGGAGATCTTTTTGGTGTACCGGAGATAATCTTCACTACTAACGACTACATCGTACTCAAGTTCCCCCTGCAGGGCCATGAGGCAGAAATGGCCCTCATTGTTCGTTTTGCCATATCCTCGAGAATGCTCCTCTGCCGTGGCGATAACGGTCACGTCTTGCACGACTGCTTGAGTTGCGGCGTCGATTACAAGACCAGCGTAGACTGCGCCGGCATCCAACAGGAGGTCCACTTTGGCCTTCTCTCCTGCTGTCACCACGACAGTACGTTTCGTCAGGTCAGGGTTTCGTTCAACCAAGCCTGATGGGGAGTAGAATTCCAGCACATACTCGCCGGGCGGCAGGTCACGAAACTCGTATGTCCCATCGTCACCTGTTTCGCTTCGTTCGGCTTCGCCAGCCTTCCCGCGCAGCAGCAATTCCACACCAGGTAAGGACTCTTGCGTCAGGCGATTTCGAACTGCCCCTGAAATGACCGCGGAAGCATCTGAGTCTTCCCCTAAGCTCGGCGAGGCTGATCGTGCGACATTATTCGATGAAGTTTTGGGCGTTGGTGAAATGTGTTCGCTGGTCTTATGCCCCGTAAGGAAGACGGCAATTGCACCGCATATCACGAGAGCGAGAAGAACAATTCCCCTTACACGATTGCTTGTCAACATGATTGCCCCACTTTACGCGGACCGCACTGTGCGGCCTTTCCAGTCTCCCCCGAGCCGGAACGGTGAATGTGCAAAATCTGCGTTTGACCAAACGTGCTAGGTAAGGTTAAACCTCATATAGTACATTCTACATGGCAGTGCAGCGAGAAGGCAATAGGAACGCGCGACTTTCTCAGGAAGGCATGGGGCCGTCGTGTCTTGTCTGCTCCTATTCGGCGCTCTTGCGGGTGTGGGCCGATAGAAAAGTCACGTTGCGCGCGCTCTAGCTATCCCTTCAGCATCAGCCTCGTCAGCAGTTCGACGTGTTCGGTGTGGGGGAAGAGGTCGAAGGCGCGCATGTCGCGGATGTCGTATTTGGTGAGGAACGCGGGGAGTTCTTCCGCGAAGACGGTGGGTTTGCAGGAGACGTAGATGATCTCTTTGGGTTCGAGCATCATCAGCCGCTTCAGGGCCTTGGGGTGGAGTCCCGCGCGGGGCGGGTCGAGCACGACAAGGTTGTTCGATTGCAGTTTGCCTTGCTTGGACAAGGTCTCGCGAAGGTAGTCTTCGACTTTCTGCGTCAGGAAGATTACGTCGTCGATGTTGTTGGTTTCGCGGTTGAAGACGCCGTCCACGGACGCAGACTCTTCGCTTTCCACCGATACCACGCGGTCAACGCAGTCGGCGCAGCTAAACGCGATGCCGCCGGAACCGCCGTAGAGATCGTAGAGCACGCTCGGGCGCGACTCGCGCACCCACGCGCGAATCTGCCCGTAGAGCAGTTCGGTGGCGAGGCTGTTGGTCTGGAAGAAGCTGAACGGCGACAACTTGAACTTCAGTTTGCGTTCGAACCGCGAATCGGGGATGTGCAACACCTCTTCGATGGACGGCTTCCCATACAGCAACTCCAGTTGGTCTGCCGCGGTGATTTCCGCGTCTCCGCGATAGACGGCCCACTGGATGCTCTGGCACGGAAACACGGCCTGCACCGTATCCACAAACGACTGCTTGTCGAGGTCGCCTTTGTGCGTGACGAGCACGACCATGCGTTCCCCGGTGCGTTTGCCTTCGCGCACCAGCAACGCCCGCAGAAACCCGTCCTTCGACTTCGAACTGAATGCGGTCAGCTTCCGTTCTTTTGCCCACGCGCGCACGGCTGCAACGAGCGTGTCCATTCCTTCCGGGGCGATGCGGCACTCCGCGAGGTCGAGCGTCCAGAACCATTTCCCGTGCCGCTTGAACCCCAGTACCAACTCGCGTTCGAATCCCTTTGGCGGCGGTTCCGGGTAATGCATGCGTCCGAAGTTGGGATCGACCTTGTTCCGGTAGTGCCAGATGGTTGGCGACTCCGCGACGGGAATGGTCGTTTCCCAGTGCGCGCGAAACAACGCGCTAAGCGCTTCGCTTTTCGCCTGGACTTGTTTTTCGTAGGGTACGTTCTGCGATTGGCACCCGCCGCAATCCCCAAAATGCGCACATACATCCGGCGCGGGTTCGGCGGAGAGATTTTCTGGCTCTGGCTCGATTGTACTCATGGACCCCGTTACAGCTTGACGGCTTGACCGTCGTTAAGTCGTCTTCGTGCTACTGATAGCATAGGAAGTGAGACAACGCAACTGCTGAGACTTCGAGACCCACCGATTGTGGGTACGGTTCGACATACTCCCCCAAACTTGGCTGCGGCTGCCATCCCACCTCCGCGATTATACCCGGAGGGGGCCTTTTCCTAAAGTGCGTCATCATGCGCACACGCGTCGGAAGAGTGGGCGTCTCTCGGCGCTTGCTGACGGCGGGTCTCCTTGTGGCGCAGCCGCCCTCGGCTGCGATTCAGTAGCGCAGCGCTCGCCGAGCGCGGCGCGGATAACCGAGGTCTCTGTCGTGGCTCCTAAGAAGTGGACGGCATAAGTTGCTTTCGTCCTTACAGGACTCACGTTGGGTGAGGGCGGGTACCTGGGGTTTCGATTCGCGTCCAAGACGCGCATCTCACCCCAGGCTGGAGTATTTCGCGCTTGCAGCGCTCTGGAGGATCGAGTCAAATCGTCGGTGTATATCGGTGGTTGAGTCTCTTTTGGTTGCGGCGATGCCGCGCCAGGCTGTTATGTTTTACGCCGTGCGGCGCGCAGGAGAAACACACGGTGTGAGTAGTGAACGAGAGCACGTGCTGTCCGATGCCGAGTCAGGGCCGACTCCCTGGCCGCCAGCATCTACACTACTTGCAGGCTGCGGAATACCCTGCGCCGCGCTCGGCGAGCGAGGCGCTACCGGGACCGCGTTTCGGGAAGTTGGCTTATGCAGGGTCTGTTGCGTTTGGGCCCATGCCGGGCATCCCTCGGCGCTTGCTGACGGCGGGTCTCCTTGTGGCGCAGCCGCCCTCGGCTGCGATTCAGTAGCGCCGCGCTCGGCGAGCGAGGCGCTGTCCGACTCAGTTCAGGTACTCTGTGGTCACACACAAGGCCCTGCCATTTAATCAACGAACATTCGTTGTCTCCGCTTTCAAGACGAAGACCATCAACACGTGCGCACAAATTGGCGCGGCCACGAGGGATTCGCCATAATCGCGACGTATCCGTGCCGCGCCAGGATAACGCGCAATCTCGGACCCGGTGCAGGCGCGCGGATTCCGCACGGGAAGGGGGAAACACCATGCTTGCAGCAATGATTCTGGGACTTGTCTTTTCGGCGAGTCCCGTGGATGTGGCCGTATTTGCCTACGATGGCGAGGCGCATCCGTGGACACAAGCGGACGCATCGTGGCGGCGCGTTCATCCGGAGGAGCTCGAAGGCCTGAACGCAAACACGTTGCTGGTCCTTCCGGACGCGCGCGTCTTTCCCGCGGCGTCCATTGCGCCACTTGAGGGCTTTGTGCAGCGCGGCGGACACCTGTTGGCCGTGGGCGGGCCCGCCTTCGAAGAACTGGTCTATCGCGATCCGGAGGGGCGTATGGTCGCGCCTACGGACTATCTGGCGGCCTTGCCTGTTGAACATGCGCTGGTCGATTGGGCGGCGGTGAATGCCGCCGAACCGCGCCGAGGCACGAGCCAGCCCCAAGTCGTGGCGGAATTTTCACCATTGCCTGACGGATATTCCGCCAAGCTCAGGGCCGTGGCGCCGTTCGGTTGGGAGACCCGGGGCCTTCCCGTTACCGCCGCGCCCGCGGACCACGACGTGATCATCCTGTGTGTGGCGGGTGGAGAACGCGCAACGTCGCTCGTGATCGAGTTGCGTGAACGCGATGGCGCCCGCTGGATGGCGGTTGCCCCGCTCACGCCGGAAGAGCGCAACGTCGGACTGCACGTCTCGCAGTTCTCCTTCTGGAAAGACAACTCTCCCGAAGGGCGGGGCGGTCCTGGCGACCAGCCGCATTTGGAGAATCTCGTCGACATCAGCGTTGGCTTCGCGTCGTCGCACCAAATTGTCCACGAAGGCGCGTATACCTACATCCTTCGCGGGTTGGGTACCGCGAAAGCCGGACCCGGTTTCGTTCTGGCATCCGCGCCGCTCCTGGAAGGGTTGTCGCCGTCCTACAAGACGTTTCGCGGGGCGGTGTCCACGTTGGCCGCTACACCGGGGTGGGAGGACATTCGCCTGACGCCACCGGCCGAGGCCGTTTCTCCGATTGCCCGGCCACGCCACGTCTCACCCGAACGCGACTACGTTTGGCAACCGCACGTGAAAGGCCTCGATGCCGGTGGTACTTGGTCCACGACGCCCCTTGCAACCACGTGGCACAAAAATGGCGCAACCTGGACGTTGCTCGGATGGCGTCCCAGCGACCCGGAGTTGGATTCCATTGTGCGCGCAGTTGCAGCCATGCTGGTGCAAGGACGGCAGACCGCTTCCGCGCCGGCACTGCTGGCGGACCTGTCTGTGGATGGGCCGTGCGTGACCGTGAAAGACGGACGGTTCGTGCTCGACGGAAAACCCTGGTTTGCGCACGGTATCAACTACTGGCCCCTGTACACTTCGGGGATGGAGGTTAAGGAGTATTTCAGCGGCTGGTCCATGCTCGCGACATACGAACCGGAGTACATCGAGCGCGACCTGCTTACATTGCAGCAGATGGGCGTGAACTGCGTGAGCGTTCAATATATCCGCCCTGCCGAAGCGGCTCAGCTCCGCGACTTCATCGCGCGGTGCGCGAAATACGGCATCAAAGTGAATATCTATCTCAATGGAGCCCACCCAACAAGTCCAAGCGCCACGGACGACTTGTCGAAACGGCCCTTCCTGGAACTGCTGCGCGCGGCGGACCTGCGCGGGAACGCCGGTGTCTTTGCGTACGACCTGGCATGGGAACCGCGATTGGGGTTGTATAAGGAGCGTGCACAGTACGACGCGCTCTTTGAGGCGTGGCTGAAGGAACAATACGGCAGTGTCGAACGCGCGGAATCCGTGTGGAAGTTTCCGGCCAATCGCGTGGACGGGAAAGTGAGCGGACCCACGGACGCACAGTTGAAAGCGGACGGTCCGCACACGGCCATGGCTGCGGCCTATTGCCGGTTCGCGGACGACCTCATAAGCCGGCGCTACGGCGAAGTGATTCGACTTCTCCGCACGATCGACGACACGCACTTGTGCGGCGCGCGGACAGGCTACGGCGGAACCGGCACGCGCGGCGTGGTGGAAGTCATGCCCTTCACGCTGACCGCAGGAGCGGCCCACCTCGACTTTGTCTCTCCTGAAGGTTACGGCTACGGCCCCGACAACATCGCCGATGCCGCGTTGGTTGGACACTTCGCTCGATGGGCCGGCAATGGCAAACCCGTGTTTTGGGCCGAGTTTGGGCGCTCGGTGTGGAATGGGGGAGAGGAGGCCCTGAATAAGCAAGCCGAACTCTATGATTCCTTCGCGCAGATGATTAAACGTTCGAATGCCGATGGCTGGGCTGGCTGGTGGTTTCCGGGCGGGTACCGCGTCGATGAGCGAAGCGATTTCGGAATCATAGCTCCCGATGGGACTCTGCGGCCCGCGGCGCTGGTCTTGCAGCGCGTCGCGGACGACGTAAAGAACCTTCAACCCTTGGCATTGTCCAGCGCAGATACATTGGATGTTTGCGTATCGGCCCACGCCTCCGGTCTCGCTGCCGTCGTTGCCGAGCATTCGAAGTTCGCTGCCGAAGCGTACGAGAACAACAAACCAATCTGTATCTCGACGCCGGGAACGCGCGCCTCTTCGACGGACTGCCCCTTCGTGGGGTTGGGTGGTATTCCCTATGAATTGCCCATGCCTGCCGAGTGTCTCAACGCAGAAATTACGACGAACTATGCGAATGGGCGCTTGATTGTCGAGGTCATCAATACGGGAGAAGCGGCCTGGGACGCCAAGGACTGTGCGCTCGCGGTCGTTAGCGGAGCGAAGGCGGAGCGTCTTTCGTTGGCAGAGCGCGTAGGTCGATTTGAATCGGTGGAATTCGCATTGCCCGAGACCCCCAAGGGCACGTCACGTTTGCGTATGGAGTCTCGACGTTTCGGGGCGTTTGGGCAGAGCGCAGAGATTACGGCGGGTGAGTGAGAAGGGCGTGGTTGCGGCGTTAAACGAGAAAATGGGCCGATATCGTGAAAAATGGGACAATTTCCGCCACGCGCGAAGGGCGCGCGGCTACCTTGACATGCGAGTTGTTTTGTGCGAGAGAATCTGGCACACTACTTCCGTTTTAGCCGCAAGAATTCACACCTGGGTTGGGACCTTACAGCGTTTTGCACGCGTTTGGGGACAGGTTTTTTGATGGCTGTGCATACAATCAAAAAGGGACTGGACCTGCCTATCGCAGGACAGCCGGAGCAGACGATAAGCCAGGCGGCTCTGCCGCGAAAAGTGGCTTTGTTGGCCGATGATTACGTCGGTCTGCGTCCAACCATGAGCGTGGCGGTTGGCGACGCCGTTAAGCGTGGCCAGACGCTATTTGAAGACAAAAAGACCCCCGGAGTTCGGTACGCCGCCCCCGGCGCGGGCACGGTTGTGGCCGTGAACCGCGGCGCCAAGCGGGCTTTCCAATCCATCGTCATTGAGTTGACGGAATCCGAGCGAAGCGGGTCCCCCACGGATGCCGATTTTGCCTCCTTTGCGGCATACACCGGCAAGAATCCGGCAGGCCTAAGTCGTGATGAGATTCGCGATTTGCTGGTCGAGTCGGGAATGTGGACGGCATTTCGCACGCGCCCGTTCAGCCGCGTGCCCGCTGTCGACTCCAAGCCCCGGTCGATTTTTGTGACCGCTATCGACACTAACCCGTTGTCGCCTTCGGTTGAGGCTGTTTTGAAGGGCCGGGACCACGAGTTCGAGTTGGGTCTAATCTGTGTTGCCAAGTTGACCGATGGCCGGACGTACCTCTGCAAGTCTGCCGGAGCCGCGGTGCCAGTCAACCCCAATCTTGGCGTACAGGTCGAAGAATTTGCTGGGCCCCATCCTGCGGGCACGGTCGGAATGCACATTCATCGTCTCGATCCCGTAAGCCGCAACAAGATGGTGTGGCACATCGGATATCAGGATGTTCTTTCGATTGGCCGCCTGGTGAGCACAGGCAAGCTGGACGTGGAACGCGTCGTGTCGTTGGCGGGTCCCACCGTCAAGCGTCCTCGCTTGGTAAAGACTCGCGCGGGCGCTTCCTTGGACGAGCTTACCGCCAACGAACTTGAAGCCGTCGAGAACCGCGTGATTTCCGGCTCGGTGTTGTCCGGCAGAACCGCCATGGGCGACATCCTCGGGTATCTTGGCCGGTACCACCTTCAAATCACCGCGTTGGAAGAAGGACACAAGCGCGAATTCCTCGGTTGGATCGCACCCGGCAAGAGCAAGTTCTCGGTAATCCCCGTATTCTTGTCGCGCTTGTTGGGAGCCAAGTCGTTCCGATTCACGACCACTACGAACGGTTCGGCGCGCGCCATGGTCCCCATTGGTATGTACGAAAGCGTCATGCCCATGGACATTCAGCCGACGTTCTTGTTGCGGGCGCTGATTATGGGAGACATCGAGCGCGCCGAATTGCTCGGTTGCCTCGAATTGGACGAAGAGGACTTGGCCCTTTGCACGTTTGTGTGTCCCGGCAAGTACGACTACGGTCAGATCCTTCGCGAAAACCTTGAGACCATTTACAAGGAAGGCTGATGAAGTTCCTACTCGAGCTCCAAGACAAACAGCGAAAGCTCTTTGAAAAGGGCGGAAAGCTTGAACGGCTTCATCCGTTGTTTGAAGCCAACGATACCTTCTTGTTCACCCCCGATTCGGTGACCAAGGGGCCGTCGCACGTTCGCGACGGACTGGACCTCAAGCGCATGATGAGCGTCGTGGTCATCGCGCTGATCCCGTGCGTCGTCATGGCCCTCTACAATACCGGTCTGCAGGCCAACCTCGCACTCAATGCCGCCAAAGTGGGCGAACTCACCGGTTGGCGAAACGCCCTGCTCCAAACGCTCGGCGTGGGATTCTCTCCGGACAGTCTGCTTGCGTGCCTCATTCACGGCGCGCTGTATTTCTTCCCCGTGTACATCATGACCATCATCGCGGGCGGATTTTGGGAAGTTCTCTTTGCGATTGTGCGCAAGCACGAAGTAAATGAGGGATTCCTGGTGACCAGCCTGCTCATCCCTCTTACCCTGCCTCCCGGCATTCCCCTCTGGCAGGTCGCGATTGGCGTGAGCTTCGGCGTCGTCTTCGGCAAGGAAGTATTCGGCGGCACCGGCATGAACTTCTTGAACCCCGCCTTGGTGACCCGCGCATTCCTGTTCTTCGCATACCCCGGCCAAATCAGCGGCGACAAGGTGTGGGTGGCCACGCAATCGACCAACTGGATCGATGGATACAGCGGCGCCACCGCGCTGGGCATGATCCAGATGGGTGGATACCAGGGGCTTGCCGACCACGGCTATACATGGTGGAAGGCGTTCAGCGGACTTGAGTTGGGCTCGATGGGTGAAACCTCGGCCCTCGCGTGTCTTATCGGGGCCGTCATTCTCATCGCAACCCGCGTGGGATCGTGGCGCACAATGGCCGGCATCTGTCTCGGCACCGTCGTCATGGCTTCCTTCTTCAACGTACTGGGGCGCGGTCCGGCTACCGGGTTCGCAGTTCCCTTCTGGTGGCACATGGTCCTTGGTGGCTATGCGTTTGGCGCAGTTTTCATGGCGACCGACCCGGTGTCTTCTGCCTTTACCGACATGGGTAAGTGGATCTACGGCTTCATGATCGGGGCCTTCGTCGTGCTCATTCGCGTGACGAATCCGGCGTATCCCGAGGCCATGATGCTGTCGATTCTTTTCTGGAACATTTTTGCGCCGCTCATCGACTACTACGTCGTGAAAGCGAACATCAAGAGAAGGTTGGCTCGCAGTGCAGCGTAACTCGACCCTCTATACCATTCTGTTTTCGATCGTCATGTGCATGGCGTGCTCGATTCTAGTCGCCGTGTCGGCCGTGGGCTTGTCGTCCCGCCAAGCGGCCAATAAGGCGGCCTATCGTCAGAAGAACGTCTTGCTGGCTGCGGGGCTCATCAGTGATGGTCAGCCCATTTCGAACAGCGATGTCGCAAAGATGTTCGATGAAAAGGTTCAGGTCAAGCTGGTGAACCTGGAAACAGGCGACTACGACGAATCGACCGACGCCAAGGAGTATGACCAGATCAAGGCCAGCGGCGACCCTGCGTTGAGCGTGCCTGCACCCGAGAACTCCTCGCGCATCGCCCGCTTGCCGAAGCTGGCCCAGGTCTTTCTCGTAATGGAAGGCGACCAAGTCTCGAAGGTGGTCATCCCCATTGAAGGGTATGGATTGTGGGGAACGCTCTACGGATTCCTCGCCCTCGAGAAAGACACCAAGACCGTCCAAGGTATCACCTACTATGACCAAATCGAAACACCCGGTCTGGGCGGTGAAGTATCCAATCCCAAATGGAAGGCCCTTTGGAAAGGACGATTGGCCTACGACGAAAGCTGGAAACCTGCAATCAAGGTTATCAAAGGCGTCGCAGGTTCTCCCGATCAGGATCCGCATCATATTGACGGGCTTTCCGGAGCCACCATCACCAGTAACGGCGTGAGCCACATGATGGATTTCTGGCTCGGAGAGCATGGTTTTGGCCCCTATCTGAAAAAGTTCCGAGAAGGCGCAGCATCCGGGCAAGCACGGAGTTCATAGACATGGCACAACTGCTGGGTAAAGAGGAACGGGCGGCGCTGCTCGATCCCTTGTTCAACAACAATCCAATCGGATTGCAGGTGCTGGGTATCTGTTCCGCATTGGCCGTTACGACGAAAATGGATACTGCCCTCGTGATGTCCATTGGACTCACGGTCGTGACAGCATTCTCCAATCTCGCGATTAGTCTGGTTCGAAACGCCACACCGAACAACATCCGGATCATTGTGCAACTGGCGATCATCGCTTCGCTGGTGATCATGGTGGACCAGATCCTAAAGGCGTTCCTCTTCGAGATCAGCCTTCAGCTCTCCGTGTTCACGGGCCTGATTATCACGAATTGCATCGTAATGGGCCGCGCCGAAGGCTTCGCAATGCAGAATCCGCCTTGGGTGAGTTTCATCGACGGAATTGGCAATGGGCTGGGATACAGCCTTGTGCTGATGAGCGCAGCAGTCATCCGCGAGCTTACGGGCTCCGGTAAGTTGTGGGGATTTCCCGTATTTAAGCTGGTGACCGAAGGCGGATGGTACACGCCTAACGGCTTGATGCTCCTGGCTCCTTCTGCGTTCTTCCTCATTGCTTCTTTCATCTGGCTTATTCGCACCGTCAAACCTGAGCAGCAGGAGACCGAGTAATGGAGCACTACCTCAATTTGGCGGTCAAATCCATCTTCATTGAGAACATGGCTTTGGCGTTCTTCCTGGGCATGTGTTCCTTCCTGGCCTGCTCAAAGAAAGTGGAGACGGCGTTGGGCCTGGGGATGGCCGTGATTTTCGTGCAAGTCATTACGCTCCCAATGAACAACTTCATTCTCAATTACCTGACGAAAGAAGGCGCGCTGACGTGGATTAGTCCAAGTTTCGCGCACACCGATCTGAGCTTTCTGAATTTCATTTGCTTCATTTCGACCATCGCCGCCATGGTGCAGATAGTCGAAATGGCCATCGATAAGTTCGCTCCGGCGCTCTACAACACGTTGGGCGTGTTCCTCCCGCTCATTGCCGTCAACTGCGCCATTCTCGGCGGATCGCTTTTCATGGAACAGCGCGACTACAACTTTTCCGAGAGCGTAGTCTACGGCATCGGTTCCGGCGCGGGTTGGGCTCTGGCCATCGTCGCGCTTGCCGCTGTTCGCGAAAAGATGCGGTATAGCAATGTCCCGCCTGGCCTTCGCGGGTTGGGTATTTCCTTTATCACCGCCGGACTGATGGCCATGGGGTTCATGGCGTTCTCAGGCATTCAGTTGTAGGCATTGGGCTCGGAAGAAGGGTAACCGCGCATGGGTCTCATCATACTAGGCGTCGCGATGTTCACGGGAGTCGTCCTGACGCTTGTGCTTCTTCTCCTGGCAGCCAAAGCGAAGCTGGTCAGCAGCGGCGACGTCAAGCTCGTCATCAACGACGATCCTACGAAGGCCATCACGGTTTCCGCCGGTGGCACACTCCTGTCCACCCTGGCAAACAACAAGATCTTCATCCCTTCCGCGTGCGGCGGCAAGGGGAGCTGCGGTGTCTGTAAAGTCGTTGTCAAAGACGGCGGCGGCAGCATGCTTCCCACGGAACTCAACCACATCTCTCGCGGCGAAGCCCGCGAAGGTTGCAGGCTCTCGTGCCAGGTCAAGGTCAAGGGCGACATGAAGCTTGAGATCCCCGCCGAAGTCTTCAGCGTACGCCGCTGGACCTGTACGGTGCGGTCCAACAGGAACGTCGCGACCTTTATCAAGGAATTCGTGCTTGAGCTTCCTCCGGGTGAGGAAGTCCCGTTCCGGGCCGGTGGTTACATCCAGATCGAGTGCCCTCCCTACAAGGCATCGTTCAAAGATTTCGAGATCGAACCGGAGTATCGCGGAGATTGGGATAAGTTCAATCTCTGGAAGATTGAGTCGGTCTGCACCGAAACCGTTCAGCGCGCGTATTCGATGGCTAACTATCCCGAAGAGAAGGGCATCATCATGCTCAACGTGCGCATCGCCACTCCGCCTCCGCGTGCGCCCGAAGGCACCCCGCCCGGCATCATGTCCTCCTATATCTTCAGCCGGAAACCCGGCGACCAGGTGATCATCTCAGGGCCCTTTGGCGAATTCTTCGCACGAGACACCGAAAACGAAATGATCTTTATCGGCGGCGGCGCGGGCATGGCTCCGATGCGTTCGCATATCTTCGATCAGTTCAAGCGTCTGCACACCAAGAGAAAAGTCAGCTTCTGGTACGGCGCGCGTTCGCTTCGCGAGTCGTTCTACAACGAAGACTTCGATATGATCGCCCGCGAGAACCCCAACTTTTCGTGGCACTTGGCGTTGTCGGAACCCTTGCCGGAAGACAATTGGACCGGCTATGTCGGCTTCATCCACAAAGTGCTGTACGACAACTATCTGAAGAACCACCCCGCGCCCGAGGATGTGGAATACTACATTTGCGGACCTCCCATGATGAATTCCGCCGTTATCGATATGCTGCGCGACCTCGGCGTGGAGAACGAGAACATCCTGTTCGACGATTTTGGCGGATAACAGAGGTAGTATGAGCGAGTCTCCGAAGAAACCCCACGTATTGCGGCCCGCCATTGCCTTGGCGGGCCTTCTGATTGCGGGCGCTGTATTTGCCCTCATCACAGGCCGGATTGAGCCTACGTCCGCTCCCGCCGGCACGACGGTCGAAGTGACCGGCTCGACGATGGGCACCACGTACATCGTGAAGCTGGTGACCTTCAATGAGGCCGCCGACCGCGAAAAATTCGCGAAGGCAACCGACCAGATTCGAGCCGTATTGGCGGAAGTAGACAATCAGATGTCTACGTACAAGCCCGATTCGGAACTTTCGCGCTTCAATCAACACGCCGATTTGACCCCGTTTCCAGTCTCCAAGGACCTGTTGACGGTCTTTCAGGAGTCTCAGCGGATCAGCGAGCTCTCCGGTGGAGCCTTCGATATCACTGTCGGGCCACTCGTCAATGCATGGGGATTCGGTCCTGAAAAGACTTCGGAGCTTCCCACGGACGAGCAGATCGCCGCACTCAAGCAGCGTGTCGGCTACAAGAAGATCGAGATTGATGCCGCCAACTCAACGTTGCGCAAAACCCAACCGGACGTCTACTGCGACTTGTCGGCCATCGCCCAAGGTTTCGCCTGCGACAAGGTCGTGGAGGCGCTTGACGCTATGGGTATTCAGCACTTCATGGTCGATGTCAGCGGAGAAATCCGCACGCGCGGTGGAAACGCAAACGGAAAAGTCTGGCAAATCGCCATTGAGCGCCCGGAGTCGGGTATACAACGGACGGTTCAATTGGCTATCCCATTGTCGAATAAAGCCATTGCCACGTCTGGCGACTATCGGAACTATTTCGAAAGAGAAGGAAAACGTTACTCCCACGAAATCGACCCCAACACCGGGAAGCCTATCACGCATAATCTGGCGTCAGTCAGTGTTATTACTGATAAGAGCATGACGGCCGACGGCCTGGCAACAGCGCTGATTGTGCTGGGTCCCGAAAAGGGCTACGAACTGGCCGCCAGCCAGAACCTGGCCGCGTTCTTCATCATTCATGACGCGTCGGGCGCTTTTGTGGTGCGCAGTACTCCAGCATTCGACGCAATCGAGAAGTCCGCGACGCCGGAGCAGTAGTGGAGGATTTATGATTAAAATGATACTCCTCACGATGGCCGTATTTGGCCTCGGAATAGCGGCGATGATCCTCGGCACATGGTTGAGCGGGCACTGCCTGCGCGGGTCGTGTGGCGGCGAAGGCGCCGTTGGTCCCGACGGCGAACCTCTTTCGTGCGGTTCCTGCCGGCGGCACAAGAAAGACGCTACCCACGCGTAAAACGTTCCCGCGCCCCAGTCTTTCGTCCCGCATTTTGTGAGTCAGGCATGGGAGGGAGCGCTCATGACAATCTACCTCGTTCAGCACGGTGACGCGCTCGAAAAAGAAGTAGACCCCGATCGCCCGCTTTCGCCCAAAGGCATCGAAGACGTCACCCGAATTGCGTCATTTCTCTCGCGGGCAGGCGTGCGCATTCCCCATCTATGGCACAGCGGCAAGACCCGCGCAATGCAGACCGCCCAAATCCTGTTTCAATATGTAGGCGCCGGCGGCATGTGTGAAAGCCACGCGGGCATGGCGCCTAAGGACAGTCCAAAGACACTTGCTCGCGACCTTGATAAGCAATCGCAAGACACAGCGCTCGTCGGTCACCTTCCGCAGCTCTCGCTGCTTGCCGCACAACTGCTCGCGGGAGACTCGGAACGTCCGCCCATTCTGTTCGAGCGTGGGGGGGTGGTGTGTTTGAAAAGGTCCGAAGGCGCTGAATGGCAAGTCGCGTGGATGGTGACGCCTTCGCTGTTGACAGGGCTCGCCTCCCACGGATCGTGAGGAGCCCTATGGCTCTCCTACGCCTCGGCCTGCGCGAGTTGAAGCATTCGCGATGGAATCGAAGCTAGCGGTAGCACAAACTCTGCCGCACCGAGCGCAATGGCTTCCTTCGGCATTCCGAATACGACGCAACTTGCCTCATCCTGAGCAATTGTGGACGCACCCTGCTGGCGCATCTCCAGAAGACCCGCCGAACCGTCCGCACCCATGCCGGTCATGATCACGCCCACGGCATTCTGCCCGGCGTACTTGGCTGCCGACTTGAACAGCACGTCGACGGAAGGCCGGTGACGGCTTACTAGCGGTCCAGTCTTGACCTCCACATAATACCGCGCGCCAGACCGGCGCAGGACCATGTGATAATTCCCTGGCGCGATGAGCGCCTTGCCTGGCGTCACGGTGTCCCCGTCCTCGGCCTCCTTCACTTGAATGGCACACAGCGAATTGAGACGGTCCGCAAAGGAACGCGTGAAGTGCTCCGGCATGTGCTGCACGATGACGATGCCGGGCGCATTCGCGGGCAACGCTGTCAGCACATCGGTCAACGCCTCGGTCCCTCCCGTGCTGGCGCCAATGGCAATTACCTTATTCGTCGTTCTCGTCATGGACAGGCGCACTTGCGTTCCCACTGCCTTGGGCTTCGCGGCTGCTCGTTTCGCCACCGCGACGCGCGACGCCGCCTTAATCTTGTCAATTAGAGCCACAGACATGTCTCCAACAGTGTAAGCTGCGCCAGGCTTGCACATGACCTCCACAGCTCCGGCATCGAGCGCTTCCAGCGCAAGATCGCCACCCTTCTTTGTAAGCGAAGACACCACAATCACCGGCAATGGGAAATGCTGCATGAGCTTCCTGAGAAAGGTGATCCCGTCCATGCGAGGCATTTCGATGTCGAGCGTCAGTACGTCGGGCTTCAGTTCCACAATCTTGTCGCGGGCAACATAAGGGTCTGGCGCCGTACCAATAACTTCAATCTCCGGATCACGCGCCAACTCACGGGAGAGTATTTCGCGCACCATCGCCGAATCGTCCACGATCAGCACGCGAATGCGCTTTCCCCTAAGCAACGACGGTATGCCCGTTCCCTTACCCTCTATGCCGCTCATCGTGCCCGGTTCCTCTCTTGCTCAACGCTCCAGCGCAGGCGACGTTACGAATCACTTCTCTCAAGGTGCAACAATACGGGATTCTCTTCCACCACGACCAACGCGGTGTTCTCTGACGCAACCAACGAATCCCAAGTGTCGGTGTCAATCGAATCGACCACCGGAGGGGACAGCGCAAACACAGGCTTCGTACCCGCGATCGCGGTCAGTACATGCCCGCAAGCCACATTGAGCAATTCCTTCACGGCGTCTTCCGCTTTTGACTTGTCCGCGGCGTCTTCGGGTTCGATCCCAAGCAGATTCGCCGCCACGACGGGACACATGGGTTCCGGCAAGGCCATTATCATCGACCCGTTGAACGGGCCCGTAAACGACATGGAAACGCGAACCGGCGGTTCCGTCAACGGCGGCAACTCGTCGGCGGTTACGGGATCGGCAAATAGAAACGCCATTTGTTCGAGTATTTCGGCAAACTCACGCGTCAATACTTCCTTTACGTCAGGTTCCATGGTCGATCCCCAATACGTTTTCCACTACATCGCGGATTTTTTCGGGTGTAAACGGCTTGCGCACGTACGCTCGCACCCCTTTTGCCAACAACTCTTCGACTCGGGTTTCGCTTCCTTCCGTGGAAATGACCACGACAGGAATGTTCTTCATCTCATCGTCCTGCATCATTCGTTCCACCAACTCGACCCCCGTCATTCCAGGCATGTTGATGTCCGTCAGCACAAGATCGATCCAATGCTCTTTCAACAGTTGGAGGGCTTGTTCTCCGCCAGATGCTTCATGCAGCTCGCCCAGAGGCATTCCTGCAAGACGTATGGTCTTCGCGATTATCGCGCGAACCGTGTCGGAGTCGTCTACCAAAAGTATGTTTACGGCCATGTCTATACGCTCTCCGTCTGAAGAAAGAATTCCCCCAATTCCGCCAGAGTGCCCAGCACCTTTCCTACAACCGACTCCGTGATTTCCGGAGTAAGCGCCAAGCGTTCAACGCTACGGGGACTGACACTGTAATTCACACCATCCGCCCCCAATGCGGTCCCGCACAAGCGGCCGATATGGTCCCCCACATGAACCAAATCCGTTACGATGCCATCGCCGTCGCCATCCGCAATCGCGTACGGATCGTGATGATACCGGACTACCCGCACAACATCGTCCGGCAGCCGCCACCATGTCAGAAGCTCCGCTCCAACTTCCGCGTGATCGATTCCCAGCACTTGGCGTTCTGCTTCCTCGAAGGAAACGCCTTCACCGAAAGCCAAATCGAGAATCGGCTTCGCTTCCACATTGAGATACGTGCCCAGAACGATCTTCCCGATATCGTGCAACAGCCCCGCCGTGTACGTGTAATCGGGCGCTGCCAGGCGCAACTCCTGCGCCAACTGCTCCGCTCCGACCGCCGCAGCAACACTGTGCGCCAGTAGCGCCCCCGATGGCATGTCGTACCCAGCAAGCGGCGGTTTGATGCGCGGCGCCACGGCGGTCGTCAAGACCAATTGCACGATACGCTTCGTGCCCAACCGAACCGTTGCGTCTTTCACCGTCGATATGCTTCCCCTGCCGCCAAAATACGCCGAATTGGCCAACCTTAAAATGTTCGTCGCAAGTCCCGCGTCACATTCGATGATCGCTTCCAATTCGGTGAGAGACGCATTCGGATCCCGTACGATGCTAACCGCTTCCGTCGCCGATGCGGGCAGCGACGGAACCAGTTTGATTTCTTCCAGAATCTGATCGCGTCTGTTCACAGTTCGCGCTCCACGCCACCCGAACGAATGACTGTGCGGCCTGTATCCAAGAACAAATAAAGCGTCCGCGCCGCCGTTCCGCCCACCTCTTCCGACGCGATGAGGATGTCATTCTTCCAAAGAACCTTGCGCACCACCGTGTAGTTGCGCTCGCCGATCTTGAACATGCCGTTGTCATTCAGCGGCGAAGCTCCGCCCGCGACCTTGGCAACAAGGCGCCTGCGGCTGCCGCCGAGGTTCAACACCGCTTGTATCAGCGCCGGCACCCCCGTATCTGTAAACATGATCGGATTCTCTTTCGCCTTCTGGGGATCGAGACGTGATATGGGAAGCATGCAGTGAGCCATGCCGCCGACTCGAATCTCCGGGTCGTATATGGTTATGCCTACGCATGACCCCAGCGAATACGTCACGATAATGTCTTCCGGCTTCGATGAAACCTTCATTTCCGATATGCCGACGGTGTGCGTCACTGGAGACTCCTCGCAAAAAAACTATTTGGTATACACGGATGGCCGAACCGGTTTGAATCGACTCACTAACCCGGTGAGGCTTTCCGAGTGTCCTACCATCAAATAACCACCAGGCTTAAGAACGCGGAACATATCTTCCAACAACCGTGCGCGAACCTGATTGTCGAAGTAAATCATCACGTTTCTGCAGAAAATCACATCGAGCGGACCCTGCATCGGAAACGGCGGTGTCGATAGATTCAATCTGCGAAACGAAATCATTCCTTTGAGGCGGTCTTTGACCCGGTAGACTGTCCCGTGATCCTGCCGTACCGGGTCAAAATACTTGTCGCGGAGCATGAACGGAACTCCCTCCACCCGGTTCCGGTCGTACTCCCCTCGACGGCAATGCTCCAACACACGCGTCGAAATATCCGTCGCTAGAATCTTGACGTCCGTCGCTTGGGGTCCCAGGGCTTCCATCACCACAATGGCAATCGTATACGGCTCTTCCCCCGTGGAACTCGCAGCGGACCAAATCCGGAATCGGCGCTGGCCTTCACCCCACCACTTGCGCAACAACGATTCCAGCAATTCGAAGTGCTGCGGCTCGCGATAAAAACTGGTGACGTTCGTCGAAATCACGTCGAGCATCTTCACCAGTTCCTGGCCGCTGTCGTCATTCAACACCCAATCGAGGTACTCTCTGGGATCTCCGATCCCCAATTCCCTCATGCGCTTCCCGATGCGCGAAGAAACGAGCGCTTCCTTCTGATCGCCAAGCCGGATACCGCTCTTGTCGTAGATCAATTGCCGAAACTTGTCGTACGTCGCACGATCGAGTCTGCTATCTCCCATCTGAGCATCCATCACGTGTACCAATCTGATGAGCGCAGTTTTTGTACCTTGAGAACTGCGATTTCCCCGGTCCCGGTATCAAACACTATTTTCCGGCCTACCGACCCTCCGACATCCTCAGATACGATCCGAATCCCCTTGCGCGCGAGAATCTCCCGCGCAATCGACACATTCTGATCGCCGATCCAGTTTGCCTGCGCGTCCTCGGGCGCGCCCCCACCAAGTACTTGAGCGACGACGTCTCTGCGCCGCGATCCCGCTTCGTCCATCATGCGAACCAGCGCGGAAATCGCTACGTTGCCGTACTGGGGAGTCGCTTTAGTTTGATCGCTGATATGAGGCCTGAGGTAATGGTTCATACCGCCCATCTGGAGGATTCGATCGTACAGACACACCGCCACACAGCTTCCCACCACCGCGCGCAGCGTGGTGGGTTGCTTGCTGAAATACACGTACCCGGGTTCCAGGTAGTATGATCCTGCTCGGATCAGCTTCATACGTCCACCCGCATCCACACAATTCCTTACGTATACGGACGCTCCTACTCCACTTTTGCCAGGACTTCTTGAATCTTCGCCACAATCGTGGCCGGCTCGAATGGCTTGATGATGTAATTATTCGCCCCAGCCTTCAGAGCGTCGATGACACGGCTCTTTTCCGCTTCCGTCGTCACCATGATGATGGGCATCGTCTTGCCCGCCGCCCGGATGGCCTTCACCGCGTCGATACCAAGCATGTTTGGCATGTTCCAGTCCATGAGCACAAGACCGTAGTCATTAGAGCCGGTTGCCTCCACAGCTTCCTGTCCATCCGACGCTTGATCGACTTCAGTGATGTTTGCGCGGCCAAGTGCTCCGATCAACACCCTTCTCATTACTGCCGAGTCATCAACAACCAATGCACGCATTCTGTATCTCCTCCTGATTCTCTATTGCGGCACCGACTCAAACGTCACCCGTAGACTGAATTCACCCAAATCGCTCTTAAATGGCACCTCCAGCCACACCGCCTGCGACGGATATTCCACCGTGTAACTGTTCCCCCGGACTACCGTCGGCAAACTCAAGTCCAACGGCTTGCCTTCTCCCTTCGTCATTCGCGCCTTGGCGCTGCCCGCTACGATGTTCACAATCTCCGCCACGCCATCCGATACCGTTTCATCGACTACCGTGACCGGCGTTCCCAAAATCTTGCTGACCATCGCCAGCGCCGTTGCCGTCGGAAACGACAACGCGACCGTCCCGCGGACCGGCCCGCTGAGCCCAATCAACGCGATGATGTGCCGTGGATTCCCTCCTCCGCTGGCCACGCCTATTTGTCCGCGTTCCGCCTTGCCCTCGAACATCGTCTGAAACAACTCGTAAACGGACTCTATGAACGGATTGATGTGTTCAACTTTCATTCCAAGTACACTCCACCGTAGCAAGACGGCAGTTTCCGCGCCTTTGCCGTTCTAATCGCCTGCCGGCGCTATGCCGTGCACGCGTTCCCCTATTTGGCTTAATCGATGTCACAGTACCGAAAGCCTCACATTGCCTTTGATTGCCGTCGCTCGAATCGGCTGCGATATCACCTCGTGAATCAGCAACTTCGAGTTGCCCACCCAAATCGTCGTTTCCGGATAGACCACTTCCCGGATTATAACCTCCGGGCGTGGGCCAGCGTGCATCGATTCGACTTCAGACTCCAACGCTTGCCTTTCCTCTTTGCAGGCCTCCATGTTGGCGATCAACTGGCGCACAATCGCCTGTTTCTCCTCAGGGAGCGCGTCGAGCTTGTCGAGTATGGGGGCCACCACGCGATCAATCTTGTCGACGTTCGCAGTCAATTCCGCAATGCGCTCCATCTTCTCGTGGACCATGCGGCTCATCTCTTCCGTCATGCCTGCTCGCAGCACGGTCGGCACCAATGCTTCGCTACCCGCCTGACGCACCTCCAACGTTCGCCGTGCCCCAACCCTGCCGCCAACAATCCGGCCTTTAGGCAAAAGCACCGAACCGTTCGAAGCGATACGGCTCTGCACGATTTCCCGCTCCACGACTACATCGCCTTGCGCTTCCACTACTGCTTCAATTAAGTAACGGCTCTTCAAGTTTCCCGCAACTCGAATGGGCGACGATCCCTTTCCGGTTATCCCTACGCCAACCTCGACATTTCCACCCGATTCGATGTCTGCATTCTCGACAAACCCTCGGATGTGAATATCGCCAGTCGCGCGAACTTTCGCTCCTACCTCAACGTCTTTCTCGATAACCAGCATACCGGGATGATCCACATGTCCCGTCTCAATTCCTACGCTGCCGGTGATCGTGTAGATCTCGTCTACAGTTAAGATGTTGTTCTTGAATCGAACGCGTCCGTCTCTCGCTGCACGAAACTCGCCTTCCGGCTCGCTGTGAAGGACTCCCGCCCCGCCTCGAATCTTGGCCGGATGGGCCTTTCCACACGACACCTTCTTACCGAAGACGTCCGTTCCCTCTTCTCCTTCAACCGGCGGCACTATCGTTGCCAGCAATTGACCGCTCTGAACCCCCGGGTGCGCCTTGTGGGTCCAATAATCAACCGCTCCGGTGCCCTGATCGATGACAAAACCCTCGTCAAAGAACGAGCCCGACCAGACAATCTTCCCGTCCTGCGGTGGAATTGGCTTCTTGCCAGCCACAATCTCGACGCCTTGTGCCAGGGAATCGGACACGATTGCCGCGTCAATTTTGGCTTTCAGGCATTGCATGGAAGGCAAATCGCACAACCCCATTTTTTCCAACCGCTGAAGCACACTGGCTGTCAAGGCCTCACTTTCTTTTATAGGCGTCCCACAGACCAACAAGACGGCCATTCGGTCATCGGATACTCTGATGTCGAATGCCACGTCGGCGGTCATGTAGACAACCTCGTCAAGTAAAGTACTGTCCAGTGGTTGACAACCTATCGCAATTCCTTTTCGAAGTGAATGTACAGCCGAACGTGCAATTCAAATCCAACGGCCGCACACGCATTCTTTATACCACAGTGTGCAACCCTGACTATCGTGGACTGCCTCTCCCTGCCTCTGCTGCCTACCCTCGCGATGCCTCCATTTCATTGCCGCGAGAAGTCCAGGGCCGGTTCGCTCTACGTGATTTGATTCAATGAGGCAATTTCGCCCCACGACAGCACTTTGTCGACATCCAACAGCATGACCACTTTGGAACCGACTTTTCCCATGCCCAGGATGAACTCGGTCTTGACATCGGCGCCAAACGAGGGGGCCGGCTCAATCTGCTCGCCCGCCACGCCCAACACTTCCGATACTTCGTCGACGATAATGCCCATCGTCACTTGGTGGTTGGCGCTCTTGACCTGAACTACAATAATGCACGTCCGCGAAGTGTCTTCGCGTATTTCCATGTTGAATTTGCTGCGCAAATCAATGACGGGGATGACTTTCCCGCGCAGATTGATGACGCCCCGCACGTACTCGGGCGTTCGGGGCACTCGAGTCACGGTCATCATTCCAATGATCTCCTGGACCTTCAGGATCTCTAGTCCGTAGATCTCTTCGCCCAGGACAAACGTGAGATACTGACCCGCTTTGTCGGCCAACGACGAAGCCCCGCTGGATTTTCCCGAACCTTCTTCGACTGAATTCGTCATGTCTCGCCTCCTTAGCAATGCTGAGAGTTTCTCAGCCTCACGTGCTTTTCCTGAGCTATACCCGTGTATGCTTCAATCAGTTCGGTTTCGCGAATTCCGCGTCATGCTCCAGATTCTCCGAAGACACCGCGGACGTCCCCATTCGAATCAGACTTGCAACGTCCAGAATCAGTCCAACATTGCCGTCGGACATGATGGCCGCTCCTGCAATGCCCGGCAATCCGCGCATGGTCTCGCCCAATGACTTGATCACCGTCTGTTGCTTGCCCAACAAGTCATCAACGACCAAGCCAATTCGCTTGCCCTCGTCTTCAATAATGACAATGAGATTCGAATCTTCTGCTTTGCTGCCCGCGGACACATTGAATAGCTCGCTCAGGGCGAACACCGGAATTAGTTCGCCTTGGATCTTCAGCATGACGCCTCGTTGCACTACGGTCAGCAAATCGCCAGACTGCGGCCGAATCGAACGTACCACGGATAACGTCGGAATGATGTATCGTTCGGCTCCAACGCGCACCACCATGCCGTCGATAATCGCCAGGGTGAGAGGAAGCCGTATCGTGAACGTGGCTCCCTTTCCTCTTTCGCTTTGTATGTCAACCTGCCCGCGAAGGGATTCGATGTTTCTGCGAACCACGTCCATCCCCACCCCTCGACCCGAAACGTCGGTCACGGTGGTAGCCGTCGAGAAACCCGGCTCAAAAATGAGCGCCCAGGTTTCTTCATCAGAAAGGACGTCGCTGTCGGAGACGATTCCCCGCTCCCGCGCCTTCGCCAGTATCCGTTCCTTGTCGAGCCCTTTCCCGTCGTCCTGGACCTCGATATGGATACTACCGCCCTTGTGATATGCGCGGAGTTCGATTCGTGCAACGGCATGTTTCCCTGCGGCGACTCGCTCTTCTTTGCTGGACTCGATACCATGATCGACCGCGTTGCGAACAATGTGCACAAGCGGATCGCCGATCTTGTCCACTACCGTCTTGTCGAGTTCCGTGTCATCGCCCGACATTCTGAACTCAATTTGCTTGTCCGCTTTTCGCGCCAAGTCTCGCACCAATCGCGCCATCTTCTGGAAGGTCGACTTCACGGGGACCATGCGCAATGAGGTGCCTATCTCTTGGAGTTCGCGCGTAATCTTATCCAGCCGGTTAATTTGCCGGATCATGGCGGGAGCGGCGCTCTCCAGTATTTCGGGCGCTTGGCACACCATCGACTCGGCAATTACCAACTCACCTATCAAATCGATAAGCCGGTCTAGACGATCCGCATCGACTTTCACCGCCTCTTTGAGTTCCACCACGCCTTGGCGAATCTGTCGCTGCGTACGCAACGCGGCCGCTACGTCTTCCGCCGCCGCCGCGCCTTTTCGAATCATGATCTCGCCAAGCGGTGTCCGTTCGGCGTTCTGAGTCTCCTTCAAGGCACTGTCGATGGCTTCCCGCGTAGCCATGCCCAAATCGATCAGAACCACATCAATCGAGCGTCCGTCCCTGCTTTGCGATTGCACCGAAATCGCCTGCGTGAGTTGAGGCCACGTCAACACTCCCGCACGCACCAGCACTTTGCACGTTTCCACGTCATCCGGGTGGACTCGCTGGTTCGCCAAAGCCTGTTCCACCGCCTGCCGGTCTGCTATGCCGCTTTCAACGAGAATGTCTCCCAACAGGACGCTGGAAGTGACTTCAATAGTCTCACCCGGGTCTTTCCACGGGCCCTCTGTGGCTTCTCTCAAACGCTCCACCAACTCCGAAGCGTGTTCTTCTTCCACATGCTCGCCGTCGGCTACGCCCATATCGGCAGTATGCTGAAGCGTGTGCTTCATGCACGACACCGCTTTCAGCATCAAGTCAACGTGACCGCTGGTAAGCGTCAACCCTTCTCCAATGGCACGTTCCAGCAAAGAAACGCAGGCCTTCGCCAACGCCTCAATCGAGCGCATCTCCAGAAAACCCGCGGTGCCCGTCGCCGTATGGAGTAACCGATACGTGGCGCGCAAACAAGCCGCATCACTCAGACTGTTGTCAAGGGCAACCAGCCGCACGTCCGCGTCTGTCAGCAGACTCTCGATCTCCGGCACCGCGTCTTCGAGAGCGACAAGCCTTTGATCTGCCCTGTCGTCCGTAGCCTCGGACTGGTCCGCCCCTTTCTGCGCCGAGGCCTGCCCCGTCAACTCGGGGAAGTCTATCTCTTCCTCAGCCCTTCCATCGCGGATGAACTCCTGTACTGCGGATACGCTCTTGGATACGAAGTCCATGGCAGCGGACGGGTCCGCCACATCTCCAAGAATGATCCCTTCCACAAGATTTGCGGAAGTCGTTAACGCACCCGGAGCACGTTTGAGTCCTTCCTGCTGAGACCACGTGAGCAATTCCTGCAATTCAGAATGGAGGTTGGCTAAAGCAGGGAGATCGGATGTCTCCATTAGGACCAGAGCCTCAGCCAAACTTTCGAGCCTCTCCAGCACCTTCTCCATGTATTCGCCGCTCTTTCTCTTCCCGCCGCTACCTGTTGGTCGTCAAGGACGCCGAATTACCCTACAAGACGAAAAAAGCACACCCGCCCCCTGAGTATGAGAACCCAAGACACTCCTTCTCTTACACGGGGCGCCCCCAAAGCTGTTCTACGACTATGTAAAATCCCATGTCTTAGAAAGCTTAGCACGTAGATCGTTTTGTGTCAATATATATACTGGACAAAACTCGATATTCAATGTGTTTCAACCGGAATTGCGGATTAATTGGTCTAACCCGGATTTGTCGCAAACTCACACGTACAAATCTCGTAACCCGAGCGCTTGCTAGACTTGCTGCGAATAACGGAGCCGTGCTCCGTGAGCTGAATGTGTTCGCGACAGACTCCTAAGGCATGACTTCAACGTCATGGAGGTGAGTAATCTGCGCACGAGGCCGGAGGCCGTGCCAGCCGGGACCTCGGCCAGACACTTTGCTCATTCCGTTCCCTCACGGCGTAGGCTCTTGATGAGCTCCAGGAGACGGCCGTCAACATCGTAGTAGCGTAGAATGCCCTTCTTGTCTATTAAGAGGATCTGAGGTATGGCAAAAATGTTGTAGGCACTAAACGTGTGCGATTCTCGGTCATGTCCGACGATGAATCTAACATCCCGGTCCTTCAGGATTTTCTTGATTTCATCGATTTCGCTGCCGCTATCGTGAATCCCAATTACGGCCACATCGTCTTCCGGCGAATACAGCTTTGCGATGGTATTCGCGAGGTCCAAGGTCGCAACTCCTCGCTGCGTGTTATCAAACTCGGCCCAGAACACCAGCACCACAACCTTCCCCTTCAGCGACTCCAGCGTCACCGAATCAGGCTTATCCTGAAGCTCTTGCGAAACGTTGAACCAGTGGTCGCAGTCCCAACCTTTTGCAGGTCTATCCCGGTACGACGCCAGCTTGTTGGTAACGCGCCCCGGTTGGCATTCGGAGGTATCCGGTTCAAAAGCGTCAAGTTGAATAGTCGTAGGTTCGAGGTTGTCCATGCTCACTTCGACGTCAGATCGCTCAAAGCGAAACGCGTGCTCAGCCCTCAGCCGCGCCTTCCCGTCAATTGGGGCCCGTTCCAAACGCAGCCGAAACTTCCCGCTCTCATCCGTGACGCACCATGCGGGCGGGTCCATTTCAATCGTCGAAATCACGACTCGGTCGCACAACGCCCCTTTCGCGTCCTTGACGACTCCTTCAACCACCGGCAGTTCCTTCAACCGAACGGGCTTCTCGACGCGTATGTCCTCATTCGCCAACGTGACCGGAATATCGGTGACATACTCGGATACGTAACCATCCGGCGGCACGACATGGACCTGCCCCGTCCCCGACCCTCCTTCGAGCGAGAATTCCCCTTTGTTCGAGGTCAAGGTTTCGTCCAGAACCAGCGAGTCCACCACGTACTGCACGGTTACCCCTGCCACGGGCTTATCATTGGTGCCGACGACCTGTCCTTGAATGCGATGTGCGTCATCCAGCGTCAAGTCGCAGATGTACTCCTCTTTCTCTGCCGTTAACGATAGCGGCACGGGCTTCAGGCAAACGTAATTCTTGTACTTCGCCCACACATAGAAGTCGCCCATGGGAAGAATTGCCGTGTAGAAACCGTCGGCGCTGGTCTTGACCTCTTTGGCTTCCTGAAGCTTTGGACCCGAGTGGTACACCGTCACGCGAACCCCATCGAGTGGCGTTCCCTGCCGGTCGGTGACTCGCCCTGTGACGGTCACTCCACGGGCAACCTGGATCGCAAGCTCTTTCTGCCCCACGGGGTAGTAAGGGATGTAGACTTCCGCATATTCACGATGCGTGATCAGAAACGAAAGGAATCCTCCGCGCGGCAAGTTGGCGATCGTGAGTAATCCCGAATCGTCACTGCGAGACCCGGGGAAACCCAAGGGAGACAGGTCCTCCACGGACACGTGAAAGGAATCGTTGACGAACATACTCTTGATGCGCGCCCCGGCAACCGCGCGGGGCGGTCCCGCAGTCCCCGAATCGGTATTCATTGCCCGCTCGATCAATCGCACCTGGACGCTGTCGGGAGACGAGAGGACAATTGAAACGTCGGCAGACCCGACTACTTTGGCATCGAGTCCCCCGACCGCGTACCCCTCCTTCCAGGCGGTTAGTTCGACAGAGCCTATTTCCACTCCACCGAACCGAAACCGGCCCGATTCATCGCATAGCGATTTGCGCGGCACCCGATTCTGATTCAGCCATACCATTGCTCCACTGACGGGCTGACTCGCTTCATCCTTGACAACGCCCGTTACATCGAACGTTTCGGCGAAGGACAAGTTGCTCAACAGATAGACCAGGGCAAGCATGCCCAACAACGCGCGCGTCATGTGCTACTCCTTCGACGCGACATCATGGAATGCGATGGCGGGAGGGAGTCCGACCGTCTCCATAGTCACGACCCCTTCATGATCCAATACATACGTTGAAGCGGCTCCTGGCGCTGTTCCTCTCAGAATCTGGACCGTATCCGACTCAATGGAACAGACGCCATCGACGAAGGCCACGGCTGCTATCGTGTCCGGACCAAGGGCGCGCACAACAGACTCCATTCCGTCAACCACCAACGCGGCATCTCCCGGTGAGCAATACGACACGAGAGCAAGTTTGCCCTGCAGCGAGGGAACGCCTGAATCACCGGCCCGGTCCCGTTTCCAGGGCATCTTCTGCCCCAACAGACTCTTTCCCGTCTTTGAATCGCCGGCTTTCTTGTCGTCTGCCAAAACGATAGGGCCAATCGGTGTCACCTGGCTCGGAGACGCTGTAAATGGTCCCGACCGCACCAGGACGCCGCCTTCGAAGCGTGCAACACACACGGAAGTGATCATCGCCGGGACAGCATCCCAATGATACGATCCGTCCGGCTTGGTTGCCGTTCGCCATAGAGGCAACAACTCGCTGTCCGCATCCCCCTGGAAGATAGCGCCAACCACCACGCCCCCGATCCCTTTGCCCTTGGCATCGACGACCTTCCCCGTCACCCTTGCCCACGGCGTCAATTGGACCGTTGCTTCACTTTCAGAACGCATATCCATGGCAAAAAGAGCACCCACCGGTTCCCTCAGGTGCTCGGCTGTCCCCACGAGCTTGTCGCCAGGCGGCGACGTCGCGACTTGCAGTTCGGCGCGGCCGTTGGCGTCCGTGACGTACCATTGGTATTGCATGGGCCGTATGAGTCGCACAACCGCCCCGGGAACCGGTTCCCCCGATTCATTCACGACACGCACGGCAAATGCAGGAAGGCGTGTCATCCAAAACGTAGGCAGGTCAAGCGAATCACCCTGTTTGGCCTGCACATTGAGAATGGGGCGGTCGGGCCTTCGATAGCCCGGGGCCGCATCCACGGAAACGACATTCTCTCCCTGAGCCCCAACGAACTCGTACGCTCCCGACTTTCCGGTGACGGCCACAGCCGACGGATTCCCGTAGGTCGTCAATGTCAGCCTCGCCCCTTCGATCGGCGCACTCGTCACCGCATCCTGAACAGTCCCCCGCAAATGTGCCGAACCCGCCACCCGCATCGAGATGCTCTGGACCGATTCCGCGCCGGTGATGGTTACTCGCTGCCAACCGGGGCTGCGCAGGTCCGTTCCGGCCGCTTGGTAGGCATACACGCCGGGCATGAGACGCAGGTGAAACTCACCAGTTGCGTCCGACGAAACGATCGATGTGTCATGAGGCGGACTGGCATTGCGAAAAAGGATGGCCGTGTTGGCAACCGCCGATGAGCCATCCCACGTCAGGATCGTGCCCTGAACCAGAATGCCCTGCATCAGCGTAATCTTAACGCCCGTGGCCCCCACGGCGATGCCTTCCGCTGCTGTCTGGGCATACGACGCATGCGCAACTTTCAGCGCAACCTTGCCCCCCTTTGGCAGTCCGGAAACCGAGAACGCGCCCGACTCAGTGGTAATCGGTTCGGTGAATCCAATGGCCGCCAGCTTCGTGAGAGGGATTCCTACTTTCTCGCTTCCCTGAAGCAGCACGCGGGTCACATGCGCGCCCGATACCGGCTTGCCCTTCTGATCGACAACGCTTCCGGACACAGTCGCAGCGGGCGACAGCGTCAGCCGCAGTCCCGTAACGTCGTCGGAGGCGGCGATAGTCTTGCTCACCCCGGTCCATCCGAATCCCTCTGCGATGGCGAACACGCCCACAATTCCTGAAGGGACTCCTTCAAAGCGGAACGTTCCGTCCGCCGCTACGTCCGTCTCCAGCAACGCCCCTCCCAAGCCCGGTTCCGCGAACACGCGCGCTTGAGCCGGAGCCGCGCCGTTGTCTGTGACGATTTGACCCGACACCGATGCCGCTCCAACGAGGATGGAGTTCGCCACCAGTAGTATTGAGATTGAGGTCACCAAATTCCTCCCTGCACACCCATTCGACGGTGCTGCGCCAGCGATTGTATCCCCCCGCCGAATGGCGTGTAAAACCGGCACGAGTATCAACGTTCAGCGTCGAATCAATCCAAGGTTGACATCGCCTGTTCAGGGTATAAGAATGACCCAATCGGGGGGCATTCGCGCCGCCGTCTCTTATCGGTCGACTTGGGGGGAATGGAAATGCGTGCGATAGCAGTACTCGCTGCGTTGACCGGCCTTTGTGTCTCGCTAGCGACAGCACAAGACGTGAAACCGTGGCCGGTTCAGCGGGACACCGGCTATCGCGGTATCTGGTACTTCAACCAGGAAACCAAGAACGAGTACGTTTACAAATACAGCGGCGGACTCGGAACCTACTGCGTCGACCATATTCCGATGGCCGTTTATGCGCCAAAAGCCGACAAGACGTTCTTTGTCTATGGCGGTAGCCCAGCCGACAAAAACACGCTGCTGGAAATGGTCTCGTTTTACGATCATGCCACGGGCGAATTCCCCCGCCCCGTCATCCTTATGGACAAAAAGACGACCGACGCCCACGACAACCCCGTTCTGTCGATCGACCAAGACGGACGAATCTGGGTGTTCGCCAGCGCGCACGGCACGTCCCGTCCCGCGTACATCTTCCGAAGCGTTAAACCCTACGACATAAGCGAGTGGGAGTTGACGCTGGAAACCAATTTCTCCTACCCACAACCGTGGTACATCGAGGGAAAGGGCTTTCTGTTCCTGCACACGCGATATGCCCCGGGGCGCGGGCTGAACTGGCAAACAAGCACCGACGGCTTAACGTGGTCGGAGCCGAAGCAACTCGCCTACATCGAAGAAGGCGATTACCAGATTAGTTGGCCCTGGAAAGACAAGGTCGGCACGGCGTTCAATCACCATCCCCACGCATTTCAGGGCAACCCCAAGCAGAAGGGCCTGAATTGGCGCACCAACCTGTATTACGTCGAGTCGCGCGACTTCGGAACCACTTGGCAAACCGCGTCGGGAGAGATCGTTGCCACACCAATAACGTCGCCGCAGACGCCCGCCTTGGTGCATGACTACGCCGCCGAAGGCAAGCTCGTGTACTGCTGCGACCTCAACTACGATGCGTCCGGCAACCCGATCATCCTCTACGAACTCAGCACGACCTTCATGCCGGGTCCCGAAGGGGGACCCAAGGAGTGGCTCACGGCGCGCTGGACCGGAACCGAGTGGAAGATCCTTCCCGTAACCACCTCCGACCACAATTACGACGTCGGCAGCATGTATGTCGAACGCGACGGCCTCTGGCGGATTATCGCTCCCACGGAACCCGGTCCACAGCCCTACGGTGTCGGCGGCGAAGTGGCGCTGTGGCTGAGCAGCGACCAGGGACAGACATGGAAGAAAGAACGGCTAATTACCGAAAACAGCACGCTGAACAACAGCTACTGCCGCCGCCCCCTGAACGCAAAACCGGATTTCTATGCATTCTGGGCAGACGGCGATGCCCGTAAACAGTCGCCGTCCCATCTCTACTTCACAACGAAAGAGGGGCAGGCCTTCCGAATGCCCGCGGAGATGACCGGCGAAACAGCCAAAGCAACTCCGATTCAATGAGGCAATACACAAACGGCGCTGGATAAGGCCGCGTTGCGGGGTTTTGTGCGCACTTGATATAATGCGTCTCGACATGAGGTGGAGTTTTTCCGCCCGGTAATGGCGGTCAGCAATACAGCAAATGAAAGAAGGGGCTCGGCAATGTCCGGTCATAGTAAGTGGAGCACTATCAAACGCAAGAAGGGCGCTGCGGACGCCAAGCGCGGGAAGATCTTCTCGAAGCTGGCGAAGGAAATCACCGTGGCCGCCAAAATCGGCGGCGGCGACCCCAACGGCAATCCGCGATTGAGAACGGTGTTGCTCGCGGCGCGCGCGCAGAATATGCCCAAGGACAACGTCGACCGGGCCATCAAAAAAGGTACCGGCGAAATCCCCGGTGTCGTGTACGAAGAAATTCGCTACGAGTGCTATGCCCCCGCAGGCGTTGCGATGATTGTCGATGTCCTGACCGACAACAAGAATCGCACCGTCAGCGAGATTCGCCACCTTGTCACCAAGAACGGTGGCAACCTCGCCGAAACGAACGCCGTGGCCTGGAACTTCGAGCGCAAAGGTATTATCACCGTTGGAAAGACCGGCCTGACCGACGACGATATCTTTGAGAAGGCTGTCGAAGCCGGCGCGGACGATGTGGACACCGACGGTGACATGTACGAGATCTCAACGGAAGCTTCAAGTCTGCACACCGTTGCGGAAGCTCTCGAGAAGATGGGCCTGAAAGCCGAAGAAGCCACGCTCACGATGGTTCCCAAGACAACCGTGAAGGTGGAAGGCAAAGACGTCGGAGCCGTTCTGCGTCTCATGGAAGCCCTCGAAGATCACGACGACGTGCAGAACGTCTACGCGAACTTCGATATCTCCGAGCAGGAAATGGCTGCTGCCGTTGAATGACGCGCTAGAAGGAGACGATTTGTATACCACCCTCAAGCCGCTGCTTGGGGGTGTTTTATTTTGGATTTTGGATTTTGGATTTTGGATTGAAGGGAACACGCGTAACGGCCTTCATCTTCGCCGAATTGTCGCGAACGTTCTCTTCTTTCTTTCTCTCTTGAATCCAAAATCTAAAATCCAAAATCCAAAATCCCCGGTGCCATCATGCGCGTGCTAGGCATCGACTCGAGGACTGCCGCGTCCGGTACTGCTACAACGATTTCCTTCTCCACTCTTCTCTTGAATCCAAAAT